>CAKUHW010000392.1 GCA_934659415.1 uncultured Oscillospiraceae bacterium | reverse complement strand
CAGGGCAGCATTCTGGCCACGCTCCAGAGCAAGCTCCTCTCCGGCGCGGTGGGGGTGCTGTTCGGCTTGCTGGGGAAGCTCAACGACAAGGACGCCATCAATGCCGCGGCGGCCTATCTCTCCACGGCAGTGTACCAGATGTACCGGCATTTCTACCGGCATGCCGGGGCCAACGAGGCCTACTTCTCCCTGGACCCTGCCGCCTGCTCCATGGGGACCGCCCAGGCGGATATGAAGCTCTCGGAGATTCGCTATACCCGGGCGCTGCGGTCCCGGGCGGAGCAGAAGGCGTTCTTCCCGGATATCTCTCCGGAGGCCCTGGCGGCGGCCTATCCCGGCCGGAGTCAGAGCTTGACCCAGGTGCTCAGCACGGCGGACGCCCGCCTCAGCGCCCTGGCGGATCAATGATATGAGCTTTCAGTCCTACGGATTTTTGCTGCTGGCGGCGGGGATGATTTTGGGGTGTCTCCTGGCGGCCCGGTGGAACCGGCGGGCCGGACAGGGGCTGCTGACCCTGGGATGCGGCGTGTGCTGCCTTTTGGGAGACGGCGGCGTATGGGGGCTGGCGGTGCTGCTGGCGGGCTGCGTCGTGACGCATTGGACGGTCCGCACCCGCCGCTGGGCATGGGGCGCGGCGTGGCACATCGCGGTGCTGCTGGTGTTCAAGTACGCCGGCTTTCTTACCGGCGGGGCGGTTTCCATCGGCTGGTCGCCGGTGGGACTGAGCTTTTTTACCTTTCAGCAGCTGTGGGTACTCAAGTCCTGCGCTTCCGGCCGCTTTGCCTTTCAGCCGGGGGACAGCCTGACGCTGTTCGCCCTGTTTTTCCCTACGGTGACCTCCGGTCCCATTCTCCGCCCGGAGGATTTCTTCCCCCAGATCCGGCAGGCGGCGTTTCTGCACCCCACCTGGCAGGACGCCGGAGCGGGGCTGTACGCGTTTTCCCTGGGCCTTGCGAAAAAAACGCTGCTGGCGGACAATCTGGCTGCCGTGGTGGCAAATGGCTGGGCCATGGGGGAGGACATGACCGCCCCGGCGGCCTGGGCGGTGATCTTCGGCTACACCCTGCGGCTGTATTTTGATTTTTCCGGCTACTGCGATATGGCCACGGGACTGGCCAGACTGCTGGGCCTCCGCCTGCCCCGGAACTTTGACTCCCCCTACCGGGCAATTTCCGTGGGGGCGTTCTGGAAGCGCTGGCACATGACCCTGACCGCGTTCCTCCGGGAGTGCGTGTATTTCCCCCTGGGCGGCAGCCGGGAGGGAACGTGGAAAACCTGCCGGAATATTCTGATCGTCTACCTGATCAGCGGCCTGTGGCATGGGGCGGGGTGGACATTCCTCCTCTGGGGACTGCTCCACGGCCTGGCCCAGGTGGCGGAGCGGCTGCTGGGTGCGCGGCTGACGCGCCTGCCCAAGGGGCTGCGCTGGGGCGGAACGTTTCTCTTTGTCAGCATCGCCTGGGTGTTTTTCCAGGCGGCGGATGTGGGCGGCGCTTGGCATGTGCTGACC
>CAKUHW010000391.1 GCA_934659415.1 uncultured Oscillospiraceae bacterium | reverse complement strand
AGTGTGTGCTTCAGGTGGAGTCCGCCGCCAAGGATATCGCCGACGACTTCACCGGCACCGGTGAGACCCAGACCGGCACCATCTCCGGCACCGTGAAGGTCACCGGCGGTTCCATCTCCGCCGATGCCAAGGTGGGCACCATCACCGTTGTGCTCCGGTCCACCGTCTGAGCCCGTCCCTGACCCACTCATTTTAGAGAAAGAAGGTTTACCCTATGAAAAAGTTCGTGAGCATGATCATGGCTCTGGCTATGGTCTGCGCCCTGAGCGTCACCGCGTTCGCGGAGCCCTATGACGGCACTCTTACTGGCGATACCAACCGCGTTGTAACTGCTACCTACAGCAGTAAAGATACGGCCCCTGCCACTGTCTACTCTGTTGAGATTGAATGGACTGTGAGCGCCGGTCAGTATCAGACCAAGGATGCCGCTTATTCTTGGGACGTTGATAACCTGCGCTATGTCAAGACCGAGACCGGCGAAGAGATCTCCACGGATGCAACCGTCAGCGTTGTTGTTATCAACAAGTCCAATGCCGATGTGACCGCTGCTGTTGAATATAAGGACAATACGGCGGACACCGTTACGACAAACTCCGGCTGGACCGATAATAAGGACTCCAAGACGGCTGCGAGCGCGGCCGCTGGCCTTGTTTATACCAAGGACTACTGGGACGGCACTGCTCAGCAGGGCAATCCCGGTACTGCTGGTAAGGCCGAGTTCACCACCACTATCTCTGTTGATGCTTCCACCCTGAGCGGCACCAATATTACTCTGGGCACTGTGACCGTTACTCTGACCAAGTAAATTATCCCCCCTCACCGGAGAAGGCGTTTCGCCTTCTCCGGTTTTTTCTTCCCAAATTCTTTTTCCGCCTCCCGGTTGACCTGGAGCCCACTTTCCTCTATACTACAGGGAGAACAAAAACCGACAAGGAGCGACGCCGCCATGGCCAAAAGCAAAAAGCACCTGCTGACAAAAAAACAGGAGAGCGCGGTGGCCCTGCTGGCGGCGGCCTGCGTGGTGGCCGCGGCGGTGCTGGTGATCGTGCTGTCCCAGCCCCGCACCCCCCGGAAGGGCGCTTTCACCCCGCCCCCCTTTGAGGCGGCAGCCCAGGCGGGCACGCCGGAGGTGGACGCCGCCCTGGGCTGGTCGGAGCTGGCCGTGCGGGAGGACTATGTGGTCCACGTCTGCGGCGAGCTGGACGCAGACGGGCAGGATCGGGTGGCGGTGTGGTTCGCGTCCGGGGCGGACAACGCCGTGTGGGTCAAGCTGCGCCTGCTGGATGAGTCCGGCGCTGTTCTGGGAGAGACCGGGCTGCTGCGCCCCGGGGAGTATGTGCAGTACCTGACCCTGACCGCACGCCCCGCCGCCGACTGCCCCGTGACCCTGCGGGTGATGGGCTACGAACCGGACACCTACTACTCCGCGGGCAGCGTGGCCCTGTCCACCACCCTGCGGGTGGGCGGGACGGCCTGACAGGCCCTATGTAGGGGCCCGGCAATGCCCTTGCC
>CAKUHW010000390.1 GCA_934659415.1 uncultured Oscillospiraceae bacterium | reverse complement strand
GATCGCCCTGGGCTGCGCAATGGACTCCGTGACTACCTTTCGGGTGATCTCATTGAAGGTGACGCGGCAGGTCTTCTCCGCCGGTACGCCGAGCACGGACTGAAGGTGCCAGGAGATCGCCTCGCCCTCCCGGTCAGGGTCGGTAGCCAGGTACACTTTCTGGCTGGCCTTCGCCGCCTTACGCAGGTCGGCGATGGTGTCCTTCTTATCCTTAATATCCTGATAATCCGGCTCAAAGGTGGTCAGGTCGACGCCGAGCTTGCTCTTCGGCAGGTCACGGACATGGCCCATGGAGGCCTTCACCTGATAGTCCGGACCCAGGTATTTCCCGATCGTTTTTGCTTTTGCCGGCGACTCCACGATCACCAAATTTTTCTTCGTCATGCCTCTGTTACTCCATTTTCAATTTTCCTGCCAGGCGAAAGCGTTTTCCGCTCTCCTCCGTCACATACCCCTGTACCTGCAGGATCGTCAGCGCGGAAAGCACTCTGCGCGCGGGAATCTGGGTCAGCTCCACCAGCTGATCGGCCCGCAGCGTATTCTCCTCAAAAGCCAGCATCACGGCGCTCTGGTCGTCCGTGAGCGTTTTCCGGCATTCCTGCCAGTCAATATATGCCATACCGGCCCCGCTGTCAACTTCTTTTTTTGCGCGGGCATCCTCGCTGTGCATATCCCGCTGGGTGGCGCGGACTGCTTCCTCCACCAGCTGTTCCTGGTTTTTCCATGCTCCCTGCTCCGGGCGGCGGAGCTTTGCGGGAAAGCGGTCGATCAGCTCGCAGATCACATCCTCCGCTGTCATCACAAGCTTTGCAGCCCCCTCCTGGATCAGCCGGTTCGTCCCCTCGCTGCACGCCGCGCCGACAGGTCCGGGCACCGCGAAGACCTCCCGGTCCTGGTCCAGAGCATGCCCCACCGTGTAGAGTGTTCCGCCCATTCGCCTGCTCTCCACAGCCAGAACACCCACGGACAATCCGCTGAGGATACGGTTGCGGACCGGAAAGTGGCTGCCAAGGTGCGGCGTACCGGGCGGATACTCAGAGATAAGTGCGCCTACCACGGCCAGGTCCTCATACAGGCCGCGGCTGCACCTGGGATATACTACATCGATCCCGCCGCCGAGGACCGCTACTGCGCCTCCGCCCGCCTGGAGCGCACCGCGCACGGCGGCCGTATCGATTCCCTCCGCAAGGCCGGAGACGATGAGCGCCCCGGCCCGGGTAAGATCCATGGCGAGACTGCTGGCCACAGAAATGCCGTAGGGCGTGGCGCCCCGGGTCCCGACGACGGCTATGGCGGCCTCGCTGTCAAAGGACACCGGCCGGCCCTTCAGGTAGAGCACCATAGGCGGCTGGTGGATGGCGGCGAGCCGCTCCGGGTAGTCCGCGTCCTGCAGCGTGAGGATACGGATGCCCAGCCGGTCACAGTCGCCCAGGATCCGCTCCGCCCCTGCAAGCGACTTGTCCTCCAACGCCCGAATCGCACCCGCGCTGAGTCCGCCGATGCGGCAGTATTCCTGCC
>CAKUHW010000389.1 GCA_934659415.1 uncultured Oscillospiraceae bacterium | reverse complement strand
TATAGTCCTTTTCCACGCAGTAGATGGGCAGCTGCCGCTGGGCCGCCGAGGCTCCCACCACCGCCGGACTGCTCACCGCCCAGAAAATCGCCGCGGCCGCCAGCGCAGCTCCGCCCAGCGCCAGCCAGCGCCTGCGCAGCAGCAGGAATCTGGCCCCGGCCCGCCTGCCGCTTCCCATTCTGATCTTCCACTTCATATCCCACGCCTCCCCGCATGATCGTCGCTTTCAGGGTATGCCCGTACCGCCGCCGCAAGAACAGCCCCCGGCCCATTTCGATCTCCCACTTGACACGGCGAACATTTGTGCTATAATGACAACAAATGTTCGATTTCGAGGGGAGGGGCAGCTGTGTCATGGATGTGATGGATAAGCTGACGATTCTCACCGACGCCGCCAAGTACGACGCCGCCTGCACCTCCAGCGGGCTGGACCGGCAGGCCCGGGCCGGGCGGATGGGCTCCACCCTGGCGGCAGGCTGCTGCCACAGCTTCTCCGCCGACGGCCGGTGCGTAACGCTGCTGAAGGTGCTGATGACCAATGTGTGCGCCTATGACTGTCAATACTGCGTCAACCGCCGCTCCAACGACGTGCCCCGGGCCACCTTCACCCCCCGGGAGCTGGCGGAGCTGACCGTCCAGTTCTACCGGCGCAACTATATCGAGGGGCTGTTCTTGTCCTCGGCGGTGCTGGCAGACCCGGATCACACCACGGAGCGGATGATCGCCGTCCTCCGGCTGCTGCGCGAGGAGTACCGCTTCGGGGGCTACATCCACGCCAAGGCCATTCCGGGGGCGGATCCGCTGCTCACCCACCGGCTGGGGCTTCTTGCCGACCGGCTGAGCGTGAACATCGAGCTGCCCTCCGCCCAGAGTCTGGCCCAACTGGCCCCGGACAAAAAGCGGCAGGACGTTCTGGCCCCCATGGCCAGGATCCGGGACGGGATCTCCGCCGCCCGGGAGGAGATGGCCCTCTTCCGCCACGCCCCGCGCTTTGCCCCTGCGGGTCAGTCCACCCAGATGATCATCGGCGCCACGCCGGAGAACGACCTGCAGATCCTCACCCTCACCCAGGCGCTCTATGACCGCTATCAGCTCAAGCGGGTCTTCTACTCCGCCTATATGCCCGTGTCCTCCAGCGCACTGCTGCCCGCCCCGGAAAATTTCAAGCCGCCGCTGCTGCGGGAGCACCGGCTCTATCAGGCGGACTGGCTGCTGCGCTTCTACCATTTCCGGGCGGACGAGCTGCTGGACGAGGCCCAGCCCGATTTCGACCATCGGATCGACCCGAAGTGCTCCTGGGCGCTGCGGCATATGGAGCAGTTCCCGGTGGAGGTGAGCCGCGCGGACTACGAGACCCTTCTGCGCATTCCCGGGATCGGCGTGACCTCCGCCCGGCGCATCCTGGTGGCCCGGCGCAGCGCGCCCCTGAGCTTTGATGTGTTGAAAAAGCTGGGCGTGGTGCTGAAGCGGGCGCAGTATTTCATCACCTGCGGCGGCAGGCTGCTGCCCGGGCTGCGGGTGCGG
>CAKUHW010000388.1 GCA_934659415.1 uncultured Oscillospiraceae bacterium | reverse complement strand
CTGCTCCTTCAGGGACACGGTCTTGACCACCCGCTCCAGGAAGGGAATCTTCAGGTGCAGACCCACGCCCCACACGGCCCGGAAGGCGCCCAGACGCTCCACCACGGCGGCCTTGGACTGCTGGACTACCCGGATATTGCTGGCCAGAATGGCCAGTACGATGACCACGATGGCCACCACGATGACAATGCTGATGATGTTGCTCAGGTCCGGCATACGGTATCCTCCTTAATTTCTTCCACAAAAACTTTTACTCCTTCGATCCGCAGTACCCTGACCAGGGCGCCTGCGGGGATGGACTGGTCGTGCTCGCTGCGGGCGGTCCAGATCACGCCGCCGATGGACACGGCGCCCGTGCCGGCGAGATTGCTGATCTCCTCCGTGACCCTGGCCTCGGCCCCGATGACGCGATCGGCATTGGTGGGCTGGACACCGGGGTTCAGATACTTCTTTGTCAGCGGCCGCACAGCCACCAGGCACGCAGCGCTGACCACCAGAAACAGCAGGATCTGCAGCCACAGCGCGCCGCCCAGCAGCGCGGCGATCAGGGCCGCCAGGGCGCCCGCGGAGAACCAGATGGACGTCAGCCCCACTGTGACGGCCTCGCCGGCCGTGAAGAGAATCAGAAGTCCCAGCCAGATCAGTTTCCAAACCATAAAGGTCAGTCCCTCCTTTTGACAGACCGGCGTATGTCTGTTCTGACAGCAGTATACCACAGACCGGTGCAAAAATCTATCCCCATCGGCAAAAAGGCCTCCGGATCTTTCCACGGCGCCGTGAAAAGAGATTGCCAAGCGCCCGGTTTTCCGATATACTGGACCTGTATCGGCGCGCAGGGCGCGGCAGAAAATTTTTGAAACTTACGATAAGACGGGACGAAGCAATGGAGACTGCATTTGAATTTGTCATTCCCGCCCTCATGGGCGTGGAGAGCACCGTGGCGTACGAGCTGAAAAAGCTGGGCCTTCAGAACGTGCGGGCGGAGAACGGCCGGGTGCTGTGCACCGGCAGCGGGGCGGATATTCCCCGGCTGAACCTGAACCTGCGCACCGGCGCGCGGGTGCTCATCGCCCTGGGCTCCTTCCGGGCGGTCACCTTTGAGGAGCTGTTCCAGGGGGCATCCGCCCTGCCCTGGGAGGACTTCATCCCCCGGGACGGCCGCTTCCCCGTGAAGGGGTACACCATAAGCTCTCAGCTCCACTCGGTACCCGCCTGTCAGTCCATCCTGAAAAAGGCGGCGGCGGCCCGTCTGGGCAGGGCCTACGGGCTGGAGCTGCTGCCGGAGAGCGGGGCGCTCTATCAGATCCAGTTTTCCATTCTCAAGGACCGGGTCACCCTCATGCTGGATACCTCCGGCGACAGCCTCTACAAGCGGGGCTACCGCGCCCAGGGGGTTCTGGCCCCCCTGCGGGAGACTCTGGCCGCCGCCCTCGTCTCCCTCTCCCGCTACCGGGGGAAGGACCCCTTCTGCGACCCCTTCTGCGGCAGCGGCACCATTCCCATCGAGGCGGCCCTGATCGACAAGAACCGCGCTCCGGGGCTGAA
>CAKUHW010000387.1 GCA_934659415.1 uncultured Oscillospiraceae bacterium | reverse complement strand
CCGGTGACGTAGCCCTCGTGCTTGAACTCCAGCGCCGGGGAGACCACGGCGTTGGCGAAGCCGGTGATGGGCACCAGCGTGCCCGCCCCCGCCCGGCGGGCGATGTCGTCAAAAACGCCCAGACCCGTGAGCAGGGAGGCCAGAAAGATCAGCGTGATGGAGACCCAGCTCCCGGCGTCCTCCCGGGAGGCCCCCAGAGTTTGATAGAGCGCCCCCAGCCCCTGGCCGCCCGCGCAGATGGCGCCGCCGGTGCAGAAGGCCCAGGCCACGTCCTTCCAGAGGGGGGAGGGCTTTGCCTTGGCGGCCACATAGGCCAGATATTCCTGATCGGTCATGTCCAAAATGCTTCACCTCAGACAGAGGTTGCCCGGGAGAGGAAAAACTATGCACAGCGGTGTACTTGCCCTTCGGTCACTGTGCGCCGCCGGCCTCCCGGCCGGGGATCCTGCCGGCGCGGGCCTTTTCCAGCGTGTCGGCCAGGGTGGCCGCCTCCTGCAGCTCCAGCAGCTCACCGATGAGCCGGTTGGACAGCAGGAAGCCCTCCGCGGTGAGACGCCAGCGGCTGCCCACCCGGGCGGCCCAGCCCTTCTGCTCATATTCGCTGAGCTTGGCTGCGATGGGGTCAAAATTCATAAAATAGGCCCGCCGGTACTCCCACTCCTCAATGCCGAAGGTGGTGCGCAGGCGCAGCATCAGGTATTCGCTGCCCCGTTCGCCGGGGGCGATCCGATCGGAGGCGTCCAGCAGCGGCCCGCCCTCCAGCACGCCGCGGATATAGCCGTCCACGCTGCGCACATAGGAGTAGCGGCAGCCGCCGAAATCAGAATGGGCGGCTGCGCCGAGGCCGAGATAGGGCTGGCCCATCCAGTACTTCAGATTGTGGCGGGACTGAAAACCGGGCCGGGCAAAATTGGAGATCTCGTACTGGGTGTATCCGGCCTGGGCCAGCCGGTCCACCGTCCAGAGGTAGAGCGCGGCCTGGGCGTCGTCATCGGGAAGAAGCTCGCCTTTTGCCACCCGCAGGGCCAGCGGCGTGCCCTCTTCCACCGTAAGCCCGTAGCAGGACAGATGCTCCGGCTCCAGGGCAAGGGCCCGTTCTACAGTGTCCTTCCAACTCTCCTCCGTCTGGCTGGGAAGACCGTAGATCAGGTCGAGACTGAGATTTTTGAAGCGGGCCTTCCGCGCGGCGGCCACCGCCGCCGCCGTCTGCTGAAAGGTGTGGGGACGGTGGACCGCGGCGAGCTCCGCATCGCAGGCGGACTGCATCCCAAGGGACAGCCGGTTGAAGCCCGCCCGGCGCAGGGCGCGCAGCGTTTTCAGATCCGCGCTGTCCGGATTGGCCTCTGCGGTGATCTCCGCATCGGCAGTTACCCGGAAATGCTTCCGCACGGCCTTGAGCAGTGCGGCCAGCCGCGCCGCGCCGTAAAAGGTGGGCGTGCCGCCGCCGACATATATCGTGTTCACCGCGCTGTGCCGCGCGGTCGGCGCGCACTCGGCAATCTGGGCGAGCAGGGCGCGTTGGTAGTCGTCCATCCGGTCCTCCGCGCCGGCCAGGGAGTAG
>CAKUHW010000386.1 GCA_934659415.1 uncultured Oscillospiraceae bacterium | reverse complement strand
CCCGGATGTGGATCAGGGCCGCCATTTTGCTGCGGAAGGTTCCCTCCCGCTTTGCCCAGCGGACATGGCCCTCGCCGGTGCGGAACACCCAGTAGATCCCCGGATGGTCCGTGGCAAACGCCTTGGCGCCCGGCTCAAAGTGCCAGCCGGACACGGTGCGGGTCATCCAGTCAAAGTAGCGCATGGTCTCCACATGGCTCATGTTCTGCCACATTCCCGGCGGGGCGAAGGGCAGATCCAGACGGACGTCCTCCGTAAACATGTCCGCACACTCCGGCCGCCAGTACTCCGCGCAGGCAAACCGGCGGGCCAGTGCCAGTCCCTCGGGGTCTGCAATGACCTTGCTTTTCAGCATATGTAGTTCCTCCCTTTCGGTATATATGATCTCCGGTTGTCCGGGGATTGACAAAAGCGCAGCACCTCATTATGATGAGAAAAAGTGAGCCGATCGAAACGAGGGACGCCCATGGACACAACGCGCATCCGCTATTTTGTCACCCTGGCAGAGCAGCTCCATTTCGGGCGCGCCGCCGACCTGCTGTATATCTCCCAATCCTCCCTGAGCTACCACATCTCCGAGCTGGAGGCGGCCCTTGGGGTACGGCTGTTCACCCGCAGCCGCCGCAAGGTGCTCCTCACCTCCGCAGGTGCCGCGCTGCTGCCCGCCGCACGCCGGCTGCTGCAGGACGCAGAGCAGCTGCAACAGATCGCCGCCGGGGCCAAGGAGCACGCCCCGGCCATGGAGACGCTGAAACTCTGCTTCGATTCCAGCTTTGAGCGCTTTGACCTGCTCGGCATTCCCAAGGCGGTGAGTCAGATGCGCGCCGACTACCCGGAGCTGAAGATCAGCATCGAGGTGCGGGAGCTGGGCGAGCTGCTGGCCGGAACGGAAGCCATGGCCTTCGACATCGGCATCGGCATCCTTCGCAACGACGAAAAGGCCGGCGGAATGCTCAACACCCTTCCCCTGTACGACGAACCCCTCGCCCTGGTCCACAGTCTTCCGGCGGCCGAAGCGCACACCGCCGCCGAGCTGCTGGCCCGGCAGCGCGTCTACCTCATCCGGGGAGACACCCGCTGGACCGACTATATCGTCCATCACCTCTCCGCCTGGGGTGCGGAGCAGCCGCCCGTTCTTCTGGAACATTTCAGCGACATCCTCACCCGGGTCTACCTGGGAGAGGGGATCACGATTCTGCCCAACACCCAATTCAAGGCGGAGGCCATGACGCGGCCCGGGCTGCAGGGCATTCCCCTGGAGGACGCCGCGTTTCAGATGCGCACCTGTGCCTTCTGGAACAAGGGAAACTACAACTATGCCATCACTCAGTTTCTGTCCGGAATTCAGCTGAGTCCGGAAGTATCCAGCCTGTTTTGGTGACCTTTTCGCATGAAAAGTATATTTTTTAGCCGCTTCTAAATCAAATCAAATACCAAATGGCTGTGATCGAAAACTTCGATCACAGCCATTTCCACGGTCTGTTCTCTTTTGGCGATCCGGTCTCAACGCTCCGGCAGAAGCTCTTCCGGGTCCAGCGGGGCGTTATTCCGGTACAGGGCGAAGTGCAGGTGCGCCCCTCTTCCCCGCTCCGACACGGCCGTATCTCCTAC
>CAKUHW010000385.1 GCA_934659415.1 uncultured Oscillospiraceae bacterium | reverse complement strand
ACCTTCGGCTGGCCGTTCTGCCCTTGCCGCCAAAAAATTTCCCCATCCCTCGCGTTTTGCCCAGAGACCCATGGTAGCATGGACCCAGAAGGACCCGGCACAGCCGGAGACGCGCGAGAGGAGCGGGTGAGAATGGAAGAGATACGGACAGGCGGGGACAGGCAGCGGAGGGAAAAGGTCCCCGGGTTCATGGTGTACCGGGACGCGGCCACCGCCCTGGCGCTGATGCCGGACGCCCAGGCGGGGAAGGCGATCAAGCAGGTGGTCCGGTACTTCACCAGCCGGGTGGAGCCGGAGCCGTGGGACGGGCCGGAGGGCCAGGTGGTGGAGCTGCTGCTGGACGCCATCGACCGCAACGAGGAGAAATACCGCAGGACGGTGGAGCGCAACCGGGTGAATGCCTGCAAGCGCTGGGTAAGGGCGGATGAGGCCGGGCCGAAGGAGGAGCGGCAGGAGTTGCCTGACGGTGTACCGGCGGCATCCCAGCCGCATGCCAGTGGGATCCCAGTGGGATGCAAACAAAAACCAAAACCAAAACTCAAACCAAAACCATAACCATAACCCAAACAAAAACCATACCCCAAAGGAAAGCCGGAACGTCAGCCCTGAGGCGGAGAAAGGGCAGGGGCCCAAGCCGATACCGGCATCCGGTTCAATCCCGACGCCGCAGGCGGGCCCAGCCGGGGGCTGGGCGGTACCCATTCTGGAGGAGGCGCTCCGGAAGGAGACCCGTTATCCCTTCGGCAGCGACTGCTGTGCGCGCCTTACCCGGGAGGAGTATCTCCGGCTGGAGAAGGAGCTGGGGGGCGGCCTGCTGGAGGCCTGTACCCAGCTGGCGGCGGAGCGCGTCAGGGCGCAGGGGGAGGACCCCACGGCGGTGGACTGGGACCGGTGCATCCGCCTGTGCCGGGAGGATATCAGAAGCGCCCAGGCGCGCGCCGATGGGGGCGGCGGCAGGACATATGCCCTCCGCTGACGCAAAAAGCCGGACGCCCTGAAAAGGACGTCCGGCAGAGAGAGCTTTTATTACAGCGCGGCGATCTCGATGCGCGCCCCATCGCTGTGGAGGGCCACGGCCCGGAAGGGGTCGGCGTAGCGCTCGATGAGCAGGGAGGCGATGGGGTCCTCCAGGTCCTTCTGGATCTGGCGGCGGAGGTTGCGGGCGCCGTACTGGGCGGAGTAGGACTTCTTCACCAGGTAGTCCAGCACGCTCTCGTCATAGCTGAGGGAAATGTTCTTCTCCTTCAGCACCCCCTCCAGCTCGGCGAGCATGATGCGGGCGATGGCCTTGAAGTTGTCCTCGCTGAGCTGGTTGAAGCAGACGATCTCGTCCACCCGGTTGAGGAACTCCGGCCGCAGGAAGGACTCCAGCCCCTTCATGGCCTTGTCCCGGCTCTGGAGGGAGGCGGAGCGGTCAAAGCCCAGGGAGCCGCCCTTGATGTCGCTGCCGGCGTTGGAGGTCATGACGATGACGGTGTTTTCAAAGTTGACCACCTTGCCGTGGGCGTCGGAGATGTGCCCGTCGTCCAGGATCTGCAGCAGCACGTTCAGCACGTCGGGGTGGGCCTTTTCGATCTCGTCGAAGAGGATGACGGCGTAGGGCTTGCGGCGGATCTTCTC
>CAKUHW010000384.1 GCA_934659415.1 uncultured Oscillospiraceae bacterium | reverse complement strand
GCAGGATCAGGTGATAGGCGCTGCGGCGGCCGCGGCCGCCGCGCCTTCTCCCGCTCAGCGCCCCATTGATCTGCTCCGTTCCGGTAATACCCAGCTTCTCCAGCTCTGGAATAAGCTTATGGTAGATCCCGCCGCACACCGCAGCGTCGTCAAAGGCCCGGTGATGCTGGAAGGGCGGCAGGCCCAGGTGAGCTGCCACGGTATCCAGCTTGTGATTGCTCAGATCCGGGCAGAGATACTGCGCCAGAATCACCGTGTCGATGTACAGCGGATCGAATTCTCGCTTCAGCCGCTCGCTGGCCGCTCGGATAAAGCCGACGTCAAAATCCGCGTTGTGGGCTACCAGAGGCGTGTCTCCCAGCCAATCGAGAAAGCTGGAGACCGCCTTGTCGGGCTTCGGCGCGCCGCGGAGCATCTCATCGGTTATGCTGGTGAGAGATACCGTCTTGGCGCTCAGAGGATGCCCGGGGTCCGCAAAGGAGGAAAACCGATCCAGAACCGCTCCGTCCCGCATACGCACGGCGCCGATCTCAATGATACGGTCCGTCCGGGCATCCAGGCCGGTAGTTTCCAGGTCAAAGGCCACATATTCCCCGCCGACCGGCATGGCCCCCGGCCCATGGACACTCACCTTTTCGTCCACGTCATTCTGATAGTAGGCCTCCACGCCGTAAAGGACCTTGATCTTGCTGCCCCGCCCGGAGGCGCTGTAGGCGTCCGGGAAGGACTGGACCACGCCGTGGTCCGTGATCGCGATGGCAGGGTGTCCCCATGCGATCGCCCGGTCAATGGCCGCCTTGGTATCACACAGCGCGTCCATCATGGACATCTTGGTATGCAGATGCAGCTCGATCCGCTTTTCCCCGCTCCGGTCCTTCCTCCCCTCCGGCTTGGGCAGCTCGGCGATTCCATAGGGCTCCAGCACCATCTCATTGTCATAGCGGTTCAGATTCAGCCGGCCCTGTACCCGCAGCCACATTCCCGGCTTGATGCGCTCGATGATCGGCTTTGCGTCCTCCGCCTCCATAAAGCGGTTGACCGCAATGGAACCCGTATAGTCCGTAAGAAAGAAATTCACCACCCACGCCTTCCGGCGGGGCAGCTCCCTGTGCTCCACATGAAATACCGTGCCCTCCACCAGCACGCTGCCCATATCCAATGTCAGATCGCCGATGGGCGATTTCTTTTTCCCGGCGGGCTTTCCAAAAATGGTGTGGGGCTTTTTTCCTCCCGTCTCCTCCTTGGGCGCACTCGTCTGCATCACATGGCGGCGCATCTGCTCCATCTGGCGAAACAATCTGGCCTTCTCATCCTCCTGCTGCTCCGGAGCCGCCGCCTCTGCCGCCGCTTCCCGCGCGGGTGCGGCCGGCTTGGGCAACGGGGTGACCAGAAGCGACGCGCTGTGCAGGCGGAACGCACGTGCGATGGCGGTCTCTGCCTCCCGCAAGATCTCCTGGGGAGCCTCCCAGGGCTGCAGCAGCCGCACCGACATGGAACGCTCCGCCCGGGATACCCGAACCTCCACCGGACAGGCCCCCAGCGCCTCCATCACCCGGACGGAGAGCGCGCAGTCCGAAAATGTCTCCTGAAATGTCGGGATCCCGACAGCGCTCATAGTGATC
>CAKUHW010000383.1 GCA_934659415.1 uncultured Oscillospiraceae bacterium | reverse complement strand
CACGGTTGACGATGGAATTGCCGTCAATGACCATAAGTTTCATGAAGCTACCTCTTCCCATTCCAGTATACCGGGCCCCGCAAACACACGTATCCGGCGGGGAAAGCAAGGCCGCGTCCGGGCCGACGCCCGTCCCGTATCATTTCCCGATCGCCATATCGTAAAGCTGCTTTTTCTTCAAGCCAAACTCGGCCGCCGCCCGGGCGGCCGCATCCTTCAGGGAAAGTCCCTCCGTCCGCAGCTGCCCGACCCGCTCCAGCGCAGCCTCCGGGTCTGCCTCTCTCTCCTCCTCCGGCGCCGCCCCCTCCAGCACCAGGACAAATTCGCCCCGGGGCTCCTGCTGCCCAAACCGCTCCGCCGCCTCTCCCAGGGTAGTACGGATCACTTCCTCGTGCAGCTTGGTCAGTTCACGGCAGAGCGCAATGCGCCGGTCAGGTCCGAAGGTGTCCAGAAGGTCGGCCAGCGCCGACCGAAGCTTATGGGGCGCCTCATAAAAGATCATAGTGCGCGTCTCCAGCCTCAGCTGCTCCAGCTGAGCGCGGCGGTTCTTCCGGTTCTGCGGCAAAAATCCTTCAAAGGTGAACCGCCCTGTGGGCAGACCGGACACAGACAGCGCCGTGACCAGCGCACACGGCCCCGGAATCGCCGTCACGTTCACCCCGTCCGCAGCACACAGGGCCACCAGATCCTCTCCGGGATCGGAGATGGCAGGTGTGCCCGCATCTGTGACCAGGGCGCAGCTCTCCCCCTGAAGCAGACGGCGGACAATGGCAGGCCCTGCCTGACCGCAGTTGTGCCGGTGATAGATGACCATCGGCTTCTTCAGCTCCAGCCGGTTGAGCAGCTTTACGGTGACTCTGGTATCCTCCACCGCCAGAAAGTCCACTGCAGCCAACGTCTCTGCCGCGCGCTGGGAAATGTCGCCCAGGTTCCCGATGGGAGTCGGCACCAGATAAAGTGTTCCCGCCATAACCATGCCTCCCTGTAAACGAAACGCTCCGCCCTGGCCGCCCGCCCTGAACGGCGGACAGCCGGGCGGTCCGGGCGCCTTTTCTTTGGACTGCCGCACACCACGGCTGTCTGCTTATTTTACCACAAAAAGCGTATTCTTGTCCATCCCTTTCCTACAGGCGCTGCAGCTCCCGCATAACGCCGCCGAGCACCGCAGCCGGTACCCAGCTGCCCATAAAATCCATAAACTGCTCCAACGTCACCGACCGGGCCGCCCCGCGCACCGGATGCCGGGAGAGCATCGGCACTCTCTTCTGAAAAACGCCCCGTGCTGCGGGGTCATCCCACAGCTCGCCCAAAGTGATCTGACTGTTTCGAAGTTCCATATCCACACCTCCGAAGCATTCTATGTTTCTCCCCGTATAAAGTTTGCTCCGGCGGACATACTGCCCTTGTACTCTGAATAGCAAGGAGGAAAAAACATGTTTGACCAGACCAATCCCAGCATCCGCTGTTCTGTGAACAGCTGCACCCACCACAAGGATCAGCACTGCACCCTGAATGAGATCCGGGTCGGCTGTACCAAGAACGAGGTCTGCAACTGTGAGGCCACCGAGTGTGCCTCTTTCCAGTTGGGAGACCCCGGCGGCAAGTGCAATTGCACGGAGTAACC
>CAKUHW010000382.1 GCA_934659415.1 uncultured Oscillospiraceae bacterium | reverse complement strand
CCGGGCATCCTGTCCGGGGTGACCATGGTGTTCGTGCCGTCGGTGTCCACCTTCGCCATCTCCCGGCTGTTGGGCGGCAATAACCTGACCCTGCTGGGCAACCTGATCGAGACCAAGTTCGTAGGGACGGCCTACAACCCCCATCTGGGCAGCGCCATCGCGCTGGTGATGATGGTAGTTGTGGTAGTGTGCATGCTGATCATGAATCGCTTCGGCGAGGGCGAGGAACAGGCGGTGGGTCTATGAAAAAACAGCGCCGGGCCGGCGGACGGGCGGCCATGATTCTGACCTTTCTGTTCCTGTACGCGCCCATTTTCGTGCTCATCGTCTTCTCTTTCAACGACTCCAAGAGCCGCACTGTGTGGCAGGGCTTCTCCCTGCGGTGGTATGTGGAGCTGTTTCAGGACAGCCAGATCATGAGCTCCCTCTACACCACGCTGCTGGTAGCCTTCCTGTCCGCGGCCATCGCCACCATGGCGGGGACCTTCGCCGCCATCGGCTTCTACAACATGAAGCGCCGCTGGCGCAACCCCCTGATGACCATCAACAGCATTCCCATGGTGAACGCCGATATCGTCACCGGCGTGGCCCTGTGCCTGTTCTTCGTGGCCGCCTTCGGCGCATGGAACGGCTTCGTCACATGGATGGAGAACACCTACCGGCTGACTGCGCCAAGGCTGGCCATGGGCTTCGGCACCCTGCTCATTGCCCACATCAGCTTCAATATCCCCTACGTCATCCTGTCGGTGATGCCCAAGCTGCAGCAGATGGACAAAAACCTCATCGATGCAGCGCAGGATCTGGGCTGCACATGGATGCAGGCCTTCCGCAAGGTGGTGGTGCCCGAGATCAAGCCCGGCATCATCAACGGCATGCTCATTGCCTTTACCATGAGCGTGGACGATTTCGTCATCTCCTATTTCACCGCCGGGGCCAAAACCAGCACCCTCGCCATGACCATCTACGGCATGGCCAAGCGGCGCATCAGCCCCAAGATGAACGCCGTGTCCACCCTGCTGTTCGTCACCGTGCTCATCCTGCTGGCCATTGTGAACGTCCGCCAGGCCCGGCAGGAGAAGGCCCTGCATAAGGCAGGCAAATGATCGGCTTTCCGGCCCCGCGCCTGAGGCATATACAACTAACTGGAGGAATGATAAATTGAAAAAAGTCTTTGCCTTGACCCTCGCCTGCGTGACGGCGATGGGCCTGTTCCTGTCCGGCTGTGCCATGAAGGACCCTGAAGACAGCCAGCCCGGCGCAAGCAGCAGCGGCAGTACCGGCCAGCGCGAGGTGGTCGTGTGCGGCTGGGGTGAAAACATCGACGAAGACCTGTTCGAACTCTTTGAGCAGAAGACCGGGATCAAGGTGGTCTATCAGACCGCCGAGAGCAATGAGATGATGTACTCCAAGATCGCCATGGGCGGCTCCGGATACGACGTGGTAGTCCCCTCCGACTATATGATCGCCCAGATGATCGAGGAGGGTATGCTGGCCGAGCTGGACTTCAGCAACATCCCCAACTTCGGCCTCATCTCCGACCGTTTCAAGAATCTCAGCTACGACCCCGACAACAAATATTCCGTGCCCTACACCTGGGGCACCCTCGGCATCATCTATAACCCCACCAT
>CAKUHW010000381.1 GCA_934659415.1 uncultured Oscillospiraceae bacterium | reverse complement strand
TACGCCAGAAGGGACTCGAACCCCCGACCTTTTGGTTCGTAGCCAAACACTCTATCCAACTGAGCTACTGGCGCATACTGTCTCACGGACAGCTCAGTAATAGTAGCACAGCTTACGAAATAATGCAAGTCCTTTTTTCGAATTTCGAAAAAATTTTGTCAGTTACCCTGTTCGCACTCATCGCACTCAACCGAGCCACTCCTCAAACCGCTCCAGCAGAGCCGCCACCTGGGACCGGGTCACAGGGTCTCCAGGGCCCAGCTTCCCGTCACCTCCGCGGAAGATCCGCAGGGACACCGCCCAGGACATGGCCTCAGCCGCCGTGGAGGACAGCTTGTCGCTGTCGGAAAAAGCGGTAAGGTCTGCGCGCTGCGAGGTATCACGGCCAAGCCACTGCGCATAGTGATAGAGCATCAGGGCAATTTCCTCCCGCTTCAGTTCCAGATCGTGATGGAACAGGCCGTCGTCCACCATTCCCTCCATGATACCTGCGGACACTGCCCAGCAGGCCCCGCTGCTGTACCACTTCCCGGTCTCAATATCAGCACAGGGCGGCTCACCTGTGACAGAGGGCGACCCCGCCATCCGATAGAGCACCGCGCTCAGCATATCTCGGAAAATATTACCGTCCGGCGTGAAGGAGGTGGAGGAGGTACCGTTGAACAGGCCGCGGTTATATACATATACCACGTTCTCATAGTACCAGCTGCCCTGCTTTACATCTGTAAAGGGAATATCCTTGATAGATACGCCGTCAGAGGTAGTTACCCAGATTCCCTCCACAGACCAGTAGGCCACCAGAGAGGATACGGTGATCACAGCATTCTGCTCTGCCAGGTAGCGGTGCCCCGGCGTCAGCGAGGCAGACTCCGCTCCTGTTGTCAGGTCGATCAGCTTCCCGTTGACCGCGCCGGAGCCGGAATGCCAGATCAGACCGGACCCGGCAAGCAGAGAGACCGTATCATGCCGCTCTCCCCCGCTGCGCACAAAGGCGCCGGTATATTCCATGCCGGCCGGAATACTGTCCTGCCCGAGCTGCTCCAGGCGGCCGCGCCCCAGTTCATCCAGAAGCTCCTCTGCCGCGGCCGCGACCTCTCCACGGGCCTGGGCGATCCGGTCCGCGGCAAGCTGCACCAACTGGTCCCAGAAGCCGCCCTCCAGATAGGATCTGCTGACCAGCGCACTGGAAGGGTTGTCGCTGCCGCAGACAGTAAGTACGCAGGCGCACAGGCACAAGGCCCCCAGCAGCATGGCACATACCCGCCGTCTCATGACCGGCCCTCGGAGATCATATAGCTGAGCGTCAGCAGGCTGTCCGCAAAGTGTACATTTTCCACCTTTACCGTCCCTGCATCCAGCTCCGGGAATTCCACATTTGTAAAATTCCAAATTCCGGTCACACCGAGCCGCACCAGCTTTTTCGCCGAATCCGCCGCCACCGCGGAGGGAACAGTCAGGACCCCCACGTCCGCCCGGTGATTCTCCAGGTAGCTCTCCAGCATATCCGCATGATACACCGGAACCCCGCCAAGCCTGGTGCCCACCAGAAGCGGATCCACATCAAAGGCTGCGATCAGGCGGAAACCGTTTGAGCGGAAGGAAAAGTTTTCGATCAGCGCCTGGCCCAGGT
>CAKUHW010000380.1 GCA_934659415.1 uncultured Oscillospiraceae bacterium | reverse complement strand
CGCGCCCACCATTATGCTGAGCGCGCTCCTCATGCGCGTTCTCCCGTCCGGTTCCTGGACCCTCCTGCTGAGCGATCTGATCTCCTACGCAGCCATCCTGCTCCTGGCCCAGTTTGTGTTCCGCAGGAGCTTCAACTACCTGCTCAGGTATGGGAGCGACCGGCTCTTTCTGCAGTTTTCCATCGTCCCCCTCGTCTACTATATCTACGTGCTTGTCTCTCTGAACCTGGATTTTTCCTCCCTTCTGTCCTCTCCCCGCGGACTGCTGGTGCGCTATTTCCCGGCCATTGAGGTATTTGTGTTCTACTTTTTGCTGCTGAGCATCTGCAAAAGCCTCAGCGAAACGCGGGATCTGGATGCCGTCCGGGCCGTTCTGACCAGACAGCTCTCCTTTGCGGAGGAGCAGCTTGCCCTTCTGAATGAGGCGCAGAGCAAGACCGCGATCTACCAGCACGATATGCGCCATCACCTGAACATGCTGGATGGTCTTCTGTCCGCCGGCAAGACCGCGCAGGCGGAGGAATACATCCGGAAGGTGCAGGCCGATGTTGAGGCTGTCACCCCCCGGCGCTTCTGCGAGAATGAGCTTGTGAATCTGCTGTGCTCCTCCTTCGCCGGAAAGGCAGAGCGGATGAAGGTCCGCCTCACCGCAGAGGCTCAGCTGCCCGGTGAGCTTGCCATATCCGATACAGAGCTGTGCTCCATCCTGTCCAACGGGCTGGAAAACGCGCTGCGGGCGGCGGACCGGTTGGAGGAGCCCTACCGCAGAGTGGACCTTTACTGCGGCATTCGGCTGAACAAGCTGCTGATCGAGATCAAAAATCCCTGTCCCGATCCGGTCCCCATGCGCGACGGTCTCCCGGTTTCCGGCCGGAAGGGCCACGGCTATGGGTGCCGCAGTATCCGTACCATCGCCCTGCACCGGGGCGGTCTGTGCGAATTCAAGGCGGAAGACGGGATCTTCCTGCTCCGGGTCGCGCTCCCGGTCCGCCCCGTCCCGGGGGCGGAAACAGCGGCCGCGGCCGGAAAAAATCTTGAAAAGGCCGACAGCCTGTGATAAAATAGCAACTTAGTAAAAATTCCGGGCCCTCCGGAGAAATGGAAGTGTTCGCCTTGAAATATGATTTTGCCGCCCTTGAGCCAAAGTGGCAGAAGCGGTGGGAGGAAGCCAGGGTCTACGCCGCAGATAACCGCAGCGATAAGCCGAAGTTCTACGGCCTGGTGGAGTTCCCCTACCCCTCCGGCCAGGGCCTGCATGTGGGGCATCCCCGGCCCTACACCGCCATGGACATCATTACCCGCAAGCGCCGCATGGACGGATACAACGTGCTCTTCCCCATCGGCTTCGACGCTTTCGGCCTGCCCACGGAAAACTACGCTATCAAGAATCACATCCACCCCGCCATCGTCACCAAACAGAACATCGCCAATTTCACCAAGCAGCTGAAGATGCTGGGCTTTGGCTTCGACTGGGACCGGGTCATTGACACCACGGACCCCGCCTACTATAAGTGGACCCAGTGGATCTTCCTGCAGCTGTACAAGCATGGTCTGGCCTACAAGACCACCATGCCCGTGAACTGGTGCACCTCCTGCAAGTGCGTGCTGGCCAACGAGGAAGTGGTCAACGGCGTCTGCGAGCG
>CAKUHW010000379.1 GCA_934659415.1 uncultured Oscillospiraceae bacterium | reverse complement strand
GAGGTGGGGTCCCAGGCGGTATAGCCCCGGGCCTCAAAGGTGGCCCGCAGGCCGCCGGAGGGGAAGGAAGACGCATCCGGCTCGCCCTTGATCAGCTCCTTGCCCGAGAACTCCAGAATGACCCGCCCGTCGGGGGCGGGGGAGATAAAGCTGTCGTGCTTTTCGGCGGTGACGCCGGTGAGAGGCTGGAACCAATGGGTAAAATGGGTCGCACCGCGCTCGGTGGCCCAGTCCTTCATGGCGGCGGCCACGGCATCGGCCACGTGGCTGTCCAGGGGCGCGCCCTCGTCGATGGTCCTCTTCAGGGAGCGGTACACGGAGGGCTCCAGGGTGGCGCGCATCACGCGGTCGTCAAATACCATGCTGCCAAAGGTCTCGGTCAGTTCGCTGCTCATACTTTATTTCTCCTCTCAATTAGATCGTTCTTCCGCTGCCAGCGCTTCCCTGGTGTGGATCAGAGCGGTGATAAGGCTGTGCCGCGGCGTTGGGATGCCATACTTTTCGCCAAGATGCACCACGGCGCCGTTGATAAAATCGATCTCGGTCCGCCGGCCCTGTCGGATGTCCTGGCACATGGAGGCCCGCCCCGCAGAGAGCGTCCGGGCGGCGGTCATCACGGTCTGGAAGACCTGCTCCCGGTCAAACCGCTGCCCGTCAGCCTCGGCCACGGCGACCGCCTCCTCAATGAGCGCCCGGGTGATCGCCCGGGCGCCGGGGTCCTCGGCGATCACGCCGATCCTGCAGTCCAGCAGGGCGGTGACCGGGTTGACCGCGGCGTTGAGAAACAGCTTTTCCCACAGCAGATGGTTCACGTCGGGGCAGAGCAGGGTGCGGATCCCGGCGGCAGAAAAGACGGCTGATACCGTCTGCGCACGGGCGGTGCTGCCGTCGGGTGAGCCGATGTGGGTATCGCCCGCGCCGGAGTGAAAAATACAGCCGGGGCCCTCGGACACGCAGTTGTGCTTGGTGGTGCCCAGCAGAAGCCGCTGTCGCGGAGCAAAGTCCTCCATGATCTCCAGATTTCCCATGCCGTTCTGCAGGGAGAGCAGCAGTGTGTCCGGACCGATCAGCCCGGTGTTTCCTGCCAGGGCGCTGCGGCTGACCGTATCCTTTACAAAAAGGATCACCAGGTCTGCGCTTTCGCCGGCGCTGCCGCTGAGCGCGGCTGGAACGGAACAGCGCCGCTCCTCGCCTCCGGCGCTGCGGCAGCGCACGCCCCGGGTATTGATGGCGTCCACGGTCTCCCGGCTCACATCATAGAGCGTAACGTCCTGCGTGCCGCTGAGCAGACAGGCAAACAGGCATCCCATGGCGCCCGCGCCGATGATTCCGATCTTCATGAAAGGCCTCCTTCCAAATTCCGCCCGCAGGCGGGGGGTGTACGCGCTACCGGATCTCCATGATCCAGCCCTCCGGCGCGGGGAGAGTCCCGTGCTGGATGGCCAGCAGTGTGCTGTACAGCTTGGAGATCACCTCTCCGCCGGGGAAGGTGTGGTCCGTGCCATGGTCCGTGATGGTCCCCACGGGAGAGATGACGGCTGCGGTGCCGCACAGGCCGCACTCGGAAAAGCTGTCCAGCTCGTCCAGCCGCACGGGGCGCTCCTCGGCCTTCATGCCCAGATAGTGCTCGGCTACGTACAGCAGG
>CAKUHW010000378.1 GCA_934659415.1 uncultured Oscillospiraceae bacterium | reverse complement strand
CGCATCACCCTGGACAGCCTGCCCGAGGAGCTGCGCAGCGCGGGAAAGCGGCAGAGCGTGACCGCCTTTCTGCGGGAGGAGGGCCTGGTGGTCCCCGGGCACACGGCCACCCTGGAGGAGATCGAGAATGCCATGATCCGCAGGACCCTGCTGGAGCAGCAGTGCGTGCTCAGCCGGGCGGCCCAGGCCCTGTCCATCGACCGGAAGACCCTGCGGGCCAAGATCGGCCGCTCCCCGGAGCTGACCGCCCTGATGGCGCAGCACGGCGGCCCCGGTACAACTGCATGAGATGAAAAGCTCCCCCGCGCGCCGGTCTCGGCGCGCGGGGGAGCTCAGTCTGTCAAACCATGTGGGGGAGAGGACTTTCTGCAGCAAAACCGGGGGTGGGCTCAGTGCAGCTTCCGCTCCACATTCGGCTTGTTGATGTCCTCCTGAAAATCCAGATTCAGGGGCAGCCCCTTTTCCCGCTGCTCCGCGGCCAGCCTGGCCTTGTCGGTGTACAAGCCGTACCGGAGTGTCTCCACGCACTCCTGATACGAGGAAGCACGGGCGAGGACTTTCGCATTGCGGGGCAGGGGGACATCCTGGTCCACCAGGATATCCTGCACCTTCCGGATGTCCACGCCGTGGGCGGTGGACCCGTTGGACACGGCCACCGCCGCGGCCACACCGGCGGCCTGACCGGTGCCTACGCACTGGGGAATCAGGTCCAGCCAGTCGATGGCCACGCCGTCGGCAGACAGATGACGGCCGGGGCAGAGCAGGTTTTCCACCCCCTGGGGCAGAATCGCCCGATAGGGGATCTCCACGGGGCCGCAGTCGTTCACCTGGCAGATGGTGGAGTGCCAGGCGA
This sequence comes from uncultured Oscillospiraceae bacterium, assembly GCA_934659415.1. Classification (GTDB taxonomy): domain Bacteria; phylum Bacillota; class Clostridia; order Oscillospirales; family Oscillospiraceae; genus Enterenecus. The sequence goes on along the minus strand of CAKUHW010000378.1, from coordinate 793 downwards.
TCACATCCTCATGGTGGAGGGCATAGGCAAAGTCTGCGGTGCTCATTACATATTCGCCGTTCAGCCGGTGACTGATGCGGGTACCCAGCTGCGGCGCGATGTCGTAGAGATAGGCGTGCCGGAAGGCTACGGGTACTGCCTCTCTCAGATAGTCCAACGTCTCCCGCATGGTGGCGCGGGTGTTCATCTCTGTTTCGGTCTGGTCGGAGACCTTGGCACAATCCCGGTTCATATGCCAATTGTTCATCCAGAAGATGTCGTTCTGATTGGAGGGCATCGGTACGCAGCGGAAGCCCGCAGTCTTCTGCAGACCCGCCCGCAGGGCGTTCATCTCGGCTGGATGAGCCTGCTTCCACTCATAATATGCATCGCCGTCCACTCCGCCGATGCGCCAGACAAGGGCGGTAGTGTTGGCGCGCGTGACACCGTCGGACATGCTGGCGTAGGGAGCGCCCGCCCGGGTGTAGAGGTCGCCGTCCCCGGTGGCGTCGATGACCTGCTTGGCAAAAATGGCCTTGCGGCCCTCCTTGCTCTCATAGACCACGCCCCTGACAACGCCGTTTTCCACAATGGGGCCGCTGACCCAGCTGTGGCACATGACGGTGATGGCATCCCTGTGCTCCAGAAGCATTTTGTCCATCTCGATCTTCAGCTGATTGGGCTCAAAATACACGGAGCGCACCAGACAATTCGGCTTGGCACCGCCGTAGCCGCCGCGGCTCACACAGTCGTGAATGGCCATCCAGGGGTGGAGCAGGGCCGGATCTGTGGAGCCGATACGTTCCAGCGAGGG
>CAKUHW010000377.1 GCA_934659415.1 uncultured Oscillospiraceae bacterium | reverse complement strand
CAACAACTTACCCATGAGACCGCTCCTCTGGCTTTCTCCCTCCGAGTTCGCTGTCCAATATGTTTGACAAACCTACATTTCTGCCCCCTGGCGGTGAAAAAATTGCGCGGCTCCCGCCGGGGCGCTTCCGGTCTTCTTTCGGACTGTTTCCTCCTTTTTGCGGTTGAAAAAGCGCGAAAACTGTGCTATTCTGAGTTGGTTAGGCTCTGACCGGTCTTCTTTTCTCCGCCGGGCCGGCATATTGGAATGAAGAGGTATTCTATGAACTACAGCGGCGTTTTCTTCGACTTTGATTATACCCTGGGCGACTCCACCCTGCCCATCGCCATCGGCTATCAGCAGGGCTTCCGGGCCATGGGCTGGCCGGAGCCCACGGTGGAGCAGGTGCGCCCCACCATCGGCATGACCCTGGCCGACGGCTACACCATGCTCACCGGTGACAGCGACCCGGAGCGCCGGCAGGAGTTTTTTCGGCAGTTTCAGATCGCCGTGGGTGAGCGGGCCCAGGGGGACGGGGCCAGAGTGATGGTGGACGAGACCACCTTCTTCCCCGGCGCCGTGGAGCTGCTGGAGGCGCTGCACCGCAGCGGGACCCGGGTCGCCATCGTGTCCACCAAGCTGGGGGTCACCATCCGGAAAATCTTCGCCCGGCACGGTCTGGAGCCGCTGACAGATCTGATCGTGGGCGGCGAGGACGTGCAGCGCAGCAAGCCGGATCCGGAGGGGCTGCAGCTGGCGCTGGGCAGGCTGTCCCTGCCCGCCCGGCAGGTACTGTTCTGCGGCGACACGGTGATCGACGCCCAGACCGCCCGCAGCAGCGGGACCGACTTCTGCGCGGTGCTCAACGGCACCACGGGCCGCGCCGCCTTCGCCCCCTATTCCTGCGTCCACATCGCCCCCGATCTGGAGGACCTGCGCCGTTTTCTATCCCTCTGAGCAGGCGGGAGCGCCCGGATATTCTTCGCAAAGGTCTAAGGTCATATGTATATTCGCAATGTCAAGCTCACCCCCACCAGCACCCTGCACTACGCAAAGCTCCTTCTGCGCCTGGTCCTGTTTCTTGCCGCGGGGGTCCTGTACCTCATCGGCAGGATCCGCCACACCGGCGGAATGTTCCAGGGCTATGAGCAAAAGCACTGGCTGCTGGGCATTATCTGGCTGATCTACGCGGTGGAAATGCTTTTCCGCCTCTTCCCCTCCCGGTTGGAGAGCATGGGCTGTCAGAAGCAGTTCGCCCGGAATTACCGCCCCACGGGGGAGTCCGTCCCCCGGCTGCTGGCCCCCGGACGCATCGCCGCCGTGGCGGCCTCTTGGCTGCTCCTCAACGGGGCCATCGGCGCGCTCTACTTTACCGGTCTCATCGACCAGGGCATCGTAGTTCTCATCAGTCTGGCCTTCGGCGTGTGCGATATGGTGTGCATCCTCTTTTTCTGCCCCTTCCAGACCTGGTTTATGAAAAACCGCTGCTGCGGCGTGTGCCGGATCTACAACTGGGATTTTGCCATGATGTTCACACCCTTCCTCTTTGTGCCCGGGGTGTACACCTGGAGCCTGCTGGGCCTGTCCCTGCTGCTGCTTGTCCGCTGGGAGGTGACGGTGCACCGCCATCCCGAGCGCTTCGCCGAGAACACCAACGCCTGCCTGTCCT
>CAKUHW010000376.1 GCA_934659415.1 uncultured Oscillospiraceae bacterium | reverse complement strand
AAAAAGTCCCTGGGCGACGCCATTCCCGGCGAGAGCCTGAATATTCTCATCGGCAGCCGCCCCTTGAAGGACGATGACGGCTCTGACCGCGTGAAGCTCCAGGCCATGAAGCTGCTGCACGAGAAGTACGGCATCCTGGAGGCCGACTTTATCTCTGCCGAGCTGGAGATCGTGCCGGCCTTCAAGGCCGCCGACATCGGTCTGGACCGGTCTCTTATCGGTGCTTACGGCCACGATGACCGGGTGTGCGCCTATGCAGGACTTAAGGCACTGCTGGACCTGAACGGGACGCCCTGCCGCACCGCCGTGTGCGTGCTGGCGGATAAGGAGGAGATCGGCTCTGTCGGCGTGTCCGGGATGCAGTCCACCTTCTTTGAGACCTTTGTCAGCGACCTGTGCGACAGCCAGCGCCTGCCCTTGAAGGCCTGCTTGGAGCGCTCCTTCTGCCTGTCCTGCGATGTGTGCGCCGCTTACGATCCCAATTTTGCCGAGGTTTATGAGCGCCGCAACTCCGCCTATGTGAACTATGGCGTTGGCCTGTGCAAATATACCGGGGCCCGGGGCAAGTCCGGCTGCTCCGATGCGGGCGCGGAGGCGGTGGCCTATGTCCGCAGCCTGCTGGACGCCAGGGGCGTTCTCTGGCAGATGGCAGAGCTGGGCAAAGTGGACCAGGGCGGCGGCGGTACGGTGGCTGCCTATATGGCCAACCGTAATATCGACACGCTGGACGCCGGGGTGCCCGTGCTGTCCATGCACTCTCCCTTTGAGACCGTCTCCAAGCTGGATTGCTACATGACTTACGCCGCCTCCAAGGCCGTCTACGAGGGCTGAGAGATGGCCCACCTGGAGGATGTCACCCCGGACAACTGGCGGCAGGCACTGGCGGTCCGGGAAGACCAGCGGCACTTTGTGGCCGACTGTGCCGGGACACTGGCCAGGGCATGGGCTTACCGAAAGGACAACAGCGTTGTCAGACTCGTTTACAGTGATGACGTACCGGTCGGGATGCTGCTGTACTATGACTGGCCGGAGGAAGAGATGTATATCTTCAGCCAGCTGTTTATTGACCGGCGCTGGCAGGGCATGGGCTATGGCCGCAGGGCGGCGGAACTGGCCCTGGAAGAAATGCGCGCGGCCGGGCGCTACAGCAAGGTCATTCTCTGCTATGTGGAGGGCGATGAGCCGGCCATGAAGCTCTACAGCTCCCTCGGCTTTGTCCACACCGGCCTGGCAGAGGAAGACGAGGTCGAGATGCTCCTGGAGCATCTGTAACGAATAACGGGATCCCCCTTTGCGGATACTGGGACTATCTGCAAAGGGGGATTTTTCATGTCAAAACCGATGAAACGTGAGCCTGAGAGCGGGGAAGACGAGCAGCTGCGGCAGATCGCGGATACAGGTTCCGCTGTTGTTCCTACCAAGGACGGGACTGTGCACACCTTGACCATCATCGGTCAGATCGAAGGTCACCAGACCGCGCCGGAGGGAGCGAAGACCACTAAGTATGAGCATATCCTGCCGCTTCTGACGGCAGTGGAGGAGAGCGGCGAGACAGACGGGCTTCTGATTTTGCTGAACACCATGGGCGGCGACATTGAGGCGGGGCTGGCCATTGCGGAGATGATCGCCGGGATGCGCAAGCCTACCGTGTCC
>CAKUHW010000375.1 GCA_934659415.1 uncultured Oscillospiraceae bacterium | reverse complement strand
GGCCTATATGGTGCGCGTGGAGACCGCCAGCGCATTCAATTCCTGCGCGGACGCATTCATCCCGGGCGGCCATCCGGCCGCCCGGGGCATAGTATGAGTAAGGAGGAACAGATATGGCAGCAAAGAAGACGGAGCAGACCGGAGAGCGGGTTCCGGTGCGTCTGTTTAAGGACGGGAACCGGTATAAGGACGATGTGTTCGTGGCCGTGAACGGCCGCACGGTGCAGATCCGCCGGGGGGTCACCGTGCTGGTGGACCCGGCGGTGGCGGAGGTGCTGGAGAACAGCCTGGACCAGGATGACCGCACCGCCAGCCGGATCCAGCAGGAGGCCGGCCGGTACGAGACCCAGGCCAGACAGCTGGGCGTGTGAGCGCCCGGGACGGAGAGGGGGCGAAGGCCTTGGATGAGGTCGCCCTGGAGCACCGGATGACGGCGGTGGAGAAGCTGGCGGGCAGCAACCGGCACCGCATCGAGGACCTGGAGACCACCCAGAGCGCCCTGATGAAGCTGGCCACCTCCGTGGAGGTGATGGCCACGGAGCAGGGCTGCATGAAGTCCGACCTGGGTGAGATCAAAAAGGACGTGAAGGAGCTGACGGAAAAGCCGGGCAAACGGTGGGACGCCATCGTGGGAAAGCTCATCTGGGCGGTGCTGGCCGCGGTGGCGGCCTACCTGCTGGCTCAGCTGGGCCTGTAACAAAAAACCGCCCAGAGGGCGGAAAAATTGACAAAATGCGGCGTATAGGGGACAGGGCGGCTTTTTGCCGCCCGGGAAAAGGAGGAATGACAATGAAACATCTGCTTACGGTAAAGAGTCTGGTGACGCTGTTTCTCACCCTGGTCTTCGGCGTGCTGCTGGTGCTGGGCCGGGTGACCCAGGAGTTCATGGTGATCTACACGGTGGTCATCGGCTTCTACTTCGGCACCCAGTCCGTCAAGGGCCGGGAGAGCACGGCGGAGACCGGCGCGGCCGGAGAGGAGACGGAGGAGGCGGGGGCGGATGCCGTTTAAGATCGCCTACGGGGCGGGGCACCGGCTGGTGACGGCGGGCAAGCGCTTTCCCGCCGCCCTGGACCCGGCAGAGACCCGGGAGTGGACTGTGAACGACCGGGTGGCCCGCTACTTTGCCGAGGCCGCCGCGGAGTACGAGGGGGTGGAGCTGCTGCGAGTGGACGATCCGGCGGGGGTGGCCCCTATCAGCGTGGAGGAGCGCAACAAGGCCGCCAACCAGTGGGGCGCGGACTTCTGCCTGTCCATCCACCACAACAGCGCCGGGAAGGTGTTTAACGGCGGCGGCGTGGTGGCCTATGTGGGCCCCGGGGTGGACAGCAAGACCAGGCAGTACCAGCGGGCTCTTTATGATGCGGTCATCGCCGCCACCGGCCTCAAGGGCAACCGGGCCACGCCCCTGGCCACGGCCAACCTCGCCATGTGCAATGGGACCGTCGCCCCGGCGGTGCTGATGGAGCTGGGCTTTATGGATTCCACCGCGGACGCCCCCATCATCCTCACCGACGCCTTTTCCAGGTCCGCCGGGTACGCCCTTATGGAGGGCATTGCCGCCGTGGCCGGGCTGGAGAAAAAGAAGGGACAGGATACCCTCTACCGGGTGCAGGTGGGAGCGTACCGGAATAAGGCGAACGCCGAGGCCATGAAGGC
>CAKUHW010000374.1 GCA_934659415.1 uncultured Oscillospiraceae bacterium | reverse complement strand
GTGCTGAGCACCTCTCAAGGTGTGGAGGAGCTCTCGCCGGCGGAGAGCGTCGAGCTGGCCCGCAAGGCCAACGATGCGGCCTATGCCATGACCCGGCGCTTTCCCGGCCGGTTCCTGGGCAGCGCGATCTTGCCGACCCGGGACGTGGATGCGGCCTGCCGGGAGCTGGAGCGCTGCGTGAAGGACCTGGGCTTTGTGGCCTGGCATACCCACTCCAACTACGGCAGCGAGTCTCCGGAGCAGGAGAAGTTCCTGCCGGTGTTCCAAAAGGCTGCCGATCTTGGCGTTTACGTGTATCTGCACCCCAACCTGCCCCAGATCAAGAGCCTGGGTGAGTACGGCTTCACCATGGCGGGGCCGGGGGCGGGCTTTACCGTGGACACCATGCTGACGGTACTTAAGCTGATCGCGCGGGGCCTGTTTGACCGCATTCCGGAGACCAGGCTCCTTCTGGGTCACCTGGGCGAATCTATCCCCTTCCTGATGGATCGGATCGACAACCGGATGAACTTCCTGCCCAATCCCAAGCTGCGCAACAAGCAGAAGCCGAGCTATTATTTCCGCAATAATATCATGGTCACCACCAGCGGCAATATGTCTCCGGAGGCCTTTGCCTGCACCAAGGCGGTCTTTGGCATTGAAAACATCCTCTTCGGCAGCGACTACGCCTTTGAGGGTGTGGACGAAATGGTGAAGTTCGTAAACGAACTGCCCCTGGGCGAGACGGAACGGGCCATGCTCTACTACAAGAACGCCGAGCGCATCGGTGTGCGCGCCTGAGCCTGCGCGGTTGTAACGCATCTTTGCCCGGCGGGGAGGCGGGGCGGAGGCCCCGCGGCAAAGCCGCTCTGTCCTCCCCGCCAAGCAAGGCAGAGGTGCCGCAACATAAATTTTTGAGAAAAGGAAGGAAGCATCAAAATGAAGAAGATCCTGGCAATGCTCCTGGCTGCCGGTATGGCCCTCTCTCTGGCCGCCTGCGGCGGAAACGGACCGGCCGCCTCCACCGACAAGCCCTCTGCCGATCCCGGCCAGTCTCAGGGCGATACGACCATCAGCGGCAGCTATACCATTCGTCTGGGTACGCCCACCGGTGGCAAGCACCAGCAGAACGTGACCATGGAGAAGTTCAAGGAAGAGATCGAGGCCGCCTCCAACGGTGCGATCACCGTGGAGCTCTATCCCACCAGTCAGCTGGGCACCGCCCCGCAGATGATCGAGGGCGTGCAGAACGGCACCATCGAGGGCGTGCTCATCCCATCCTCCTACTTTGCCTCTTATGCTCCTGCCATCGCCGTGCTGGACTTGCCCTTCCTCTTTGAGTCGGACGGCACCGCGGCTGCCAAGGCGCAGCAGATTCTGTCCGCGGGCACCGGCCTGGACGATTATCTGTATGCACGCGGCTTTAAGGTGGGCGGCTACCTGCTGGGGGGCAACCAGTACATCCTGTCCACCTTCCCCATTGAGGAGATCGGGGACTTTAAGGGCCATAAGCTGTGGACCCTGCCCTCCTCCACTCTGCAGAACTCCCTGAATGCCTACGGGGCCTCCCCCAACGCCCTGGATCCCTCCGAGGTGGCCGCCGGACTGCAGAACGGCACCATCGACGGCGTACTGAACGACTGTACCTTCTGGCTGGTCCAGGGCCTGTACGAGAGCGCCAAATGC
>CAKUHW010000373.1 GCA_934659415.1 uncultured Oscillospiraceae bacterium | reverse complement strand
GCAGTTGGCCGTGCCGCCCCGCTGCTCCGCGCCATAGGAGGGGAAGAAGGTCACCTTTTTGTCGGTGGAATTGCAGGTGGCGTCAGCCAGGAACTTGCCCAGCGTCATAACGCCCTGGCCGCCGAAGCCGGCCACACACAGATTGGTCTCCATAGTCAGTGTCCTCCTCTCAGCGGTCACGGATGACGCCCAGGGGGTACTCGGGCAGCATCTTTTCCTCGATATAATCCAGCGCGGCCAGGGGATCCAGGCCCCAGTTGGTGGGACAGCTGGTGACGATCTCCACCATGGAGAAGCCCTTGCCGTCCAGCTGGTTCTGGAAGGCCTTGCGGATGGCGGCTTTGGTCTTGTTTACGTTGGCGGGATTGTTGCAGCTGGTGCGCACCAGATAGGCGGGGGCGGTGAGCTGGTTGAGGATCTCGCACATGTGCATGGGGTAGCCGTGCTCCTTGGGGTCGCGGCCGTGGGGGGCGGTGGAGGCCTTCATGCCGATGAGGGTGGTGGGGGCCATCTGGCCGCCGGTCATGCCGTAGATGCCGTTGTTGACGAAGATGACGGAGAAATTCTCTCCGCGGTTGGCCGCGGACATGGTCTCCGCCAGACCGATGGAGGCCAGATCGCCGTCGCCCTGGTAGGTGAAGACCAGACTGTCGGGGTTGGTGCGCTTGATGCCGGTGGCCACGGCGCAGGCCCGGCCGTGGGGGGCGGTGGTGTTGTCATAGGCCATGTAGTCCATGTGCAGGCCGCAGCAGCCGATGCCCAGCACGCAGGCGGCGCGGTCCACCAGGCCCATCTCGTCCAGAACCTCGCCGATGAGCTTGATGACGGTGGAGTGCATGCAGCCGGGGCAGAAGCCGGAGACCTTGTCCTCCTGGATGGTTTTCGTCCGAGAATAGATGAGTTCCATATTCATTACACCTCCATGATAGCCTTGGCGGCCTCCAGGACCTTTTCCCGGCTCATGATATTGCCGCCGGAGCACAGACAGGTGTGCACGGGGATGGCGCTGTCCACCGCGCCGGCCACATCCTGCACGAACTGGGCGGGGATGGACATCTCCACATCCAGCACGGCCTTGACCTGCCCGGCCTTCAGCCTGCGGTACGCACCCGCGGGGAAGGGACTGACAGTGATGGGCCGGATGAGGCCGGCCTTGACGCCCTGCTCCCGCAGCAGATTGACGGCGGACTTGCAGATCCGGGCGCACACGCCGTAGGCAGTGAGGATCAGCTCGGCGTCCTCGGTCCGATACTCCTCCACGCGCACGTCCTTTTCCCAGGAGGCGTAGAGGGCGGCGGCCTCTTCATTGGCCCGCTGCATATCCTCGGTGCGCCAGTGGCCAGGCTCGATCCAGGAGCGGTGGGCGTAATCCAGGGGATGGCCCACGCAGGCCCAGCTGCGCTTGGACTCCTTGATGGCGGCGAGCTCCTCATCGGAGCGCATCTCCGGCAGGACCACCGGCTCCATCATGGTGCCGATGACGCCGTCGGCCAGGATGAGCACAGGGTTGCGGTCCCGGTCGGCCAGATCAAAGGCCTCGTACGTCAGGTCCACGGCCTCCTGCACGGAGGCGGGGGCCAGTACGATCATCCGGAAGCCGCCGTTGCCGCTGGCCTTGGTGGCCTGGAAATAGTCCATCTGGGCGGGCTGGATGGAGCCCACGCCGGGGCCGCCCCGGGAG
>CAKUHW010000372.1 GCA_934659415.1 uncultured Oscillospiraceae bacterium | reverse complement strand
GCTTCGTGGTGGTCAGCGAGGACGCCGTGGCCTGGCACGAGGGCTACGCCCCCCGGCGGGTCCTCAACCAGTGGACCTTCCAGGCCCGCATGTACAATGCCGCCCGCTACGTGTGCACCCAGCCGGACATGGAGCTGATTCAGCTGGTCTCCTTCGGCTGCGGCACCGACGCCATCACCGGCGACGAGATGCGCTCCATTCTGGAGGAGGGCGGCAAGCTGTACACCCAGCTGAAGATCGACGATATCAGCAACCTCGGCGCGGTCCGGATCCGTATCCGCTCACTCATGGCGGCGATGGAGGAGCGCGCCAAGGGCGCGGAAGGAGGGGCACACCATGGCTGAGCTCTGCTATGACAAGTCCGGCCGGCTGCTGTTCACGGAGGAAATGCGCCGGGAGTATACCATTCTCATGCCCCAGATGCTCCCCATCCACTTCGGGATGTTCCGCAAGATCCTGGAGCTTGAGGGCTATAACGTGGTCCAGCTGAACAACAGCGGCAAGGCCGTGGTGGACGAGGGGCTCAAGTATGTCCACAACGACATCTGCTACCCCGCCCTGCTGGTGATCGGCCAGTTTATCGACGCCATCAAGACCGGCGGGTACGACCCCCACAAGGTCGCCCTGTTCATCACCCAGACCGGCGGAGGCTGCCGGGCCTCCAATTACATCCACCTGATCCGCAAGGCCCTGAAGGCCGCCGGCATGGAGTACATCCCGGTGATCTCCTTCTCCTTCGGGCAGGAGCGCAACCCCGGCTTCCACCTGACCGTCTCCATGGTGCGCAAGCTCATTTACGCTATGATGTACGGCGACCTCATCATGAACGTGGCCAACCAGGTACGCCCCTACGAACTCACCTCCGGGGAGACCAACGCCATGGCCATGACCTGGACCGACCGGCTCATCGACCGTTTTCAGCACGGCCAGGGCATGAGCCGCAAGGCCATGCAGGCCGGCTTCCGGGAGATCTGCGCGGATTTCAAAACCATCCCGGTCTCCGGCGAAGAGAAGGTCCGGGTGGGCGTTGTGGGCGAGATCTATGTGAAATTCTCCGCCCTGGGCAACAATGATCTGGAAAAATTCCTGCTGAGCGAAGGGGCCGAGCCTGTGGTCCCCGGTCTCACCGATTTTATGATCTTCAAGATCTATAACCGGGTGGTGGACGTAGATATCTACGGCGGAAAGCTGCTGAAAAAGGCGGCCTGCCGCTTCTTCCAGGGCTACATCGAAAAGTGCCAGCAGGATATGATCGACGCGCTGGAGCAGTCCGGCCGCTTCCGCGCCCCCGGCCGCTTTGAGGATATGCACAGGCTGGTGCGCGGCTACCTGGGCGACGGGAACAAGATGGGCGAGGGCTGGCTGCTCACCGGGGAGATGCTGGAGCTCATCCACTCCGGCGTGCCCAACATCGTATGCGCCCAGCCCTTCGGCTGCCTGCCCAACCACATCGTGGGCAAGGGGATGATCCGCCGGCTGAAGGACGACTACCCCGACTCCAACATCGTGGCCATCGACTACGACCCCGGCGCCACCCGGGTCAATCAGGAAAACCGCATCAAGCTGATGCTGGCAAATGCCCGCGGCCTGCGCAGGCAGAGGGCGGAGGAGGAGGCCGGCGTGCGATGAACCCTGTCATTCGGGAGGCGCAGTCTCCTGCGGACTTTCTCGCGGGCAGCACCCTGATCGCCCGGGGCTGGAGG
>CAKUHW010000371.1 GCA_934659415.1 uncultured Oscillospiraceae bacterium | reverse complement strand
ATATCCTCCAGCATCCGGTCCAGGGCCGGGATCACCGCCCGCTGGTCCTCCATGGCCACCCGGATGGTCACGCCGTACTCCAGGGCCGCCAGGTTCCCCATGGTGGGCACAAAGGGCACCCGGTCCGGCGTGCCCAGGGCCACCGCTGTCCGGACCCGGCGGTCCCGGGCTTCGAATTCTGCTCTGTGGTCGCTCATGCCGATCTCTCCTCCTTGTTCTCTTTGCTGCATTTTTATTGTAGCAGGGCACACTCTTTTGTCCAGACAGACAAAATTGGCGAGCTATAAGCAATGCTTATAGCTCGCCGTTGAAAACCGCGGTATTCCCTGTCCCGTATTCTATTCCGTCAGGCCGTGAGCACGGATGTAATCCGCCGTAAAATTCGTAAAGAGCGCGATGGCGCTGTTCACGTTTTCCCGGTGCCAGGCCAGAACAAAATGCTCCTCGCTCATGCGGGTCATCCAGAGGCAGCGCACATGGGGGTTGGTGCTGATATAGCTGCCCGCATTGCTGACGCCCACCCCAAGGCCGGCGTCGATGTACAGCATCTGCTCTCCCACGGAGGCAGCCAGCAGCAGCTTAGGCACAAAGCCCGCCCTGCGGCAGTCCTGGACCACAATACTGCGGAAGGCGGCGCTGTCCTCGTCGCTGGAGAAGATCAGCGTCTCCTCCCTCAGATCCGCCCAGCCCCGCACCTCATCGGTGCGCAGGGTGTAGTTCTCCGCCGCGAAAAAGGCGCACCGGGCCCGGTCGGTGCGGACCCAGAGGTAGGGCGGGTAGTCCTGGATATCCAGGTCAAGGCTGAGGGCCACATCCAGCCGCTTTTCATCCAGCTCCCGCCGCAGCCTGGAGAAGGACCCCAGGGCAAAGCTGACGCTGATATTCGGGTAGGCCCGGCAGAAGGCATGGTAGGCCGCCCGGAAATTGTCCGGCAGAATGTGCCCTTCCAGCACGCCGATTCGCAGAGAGCCGCTGTGACCCTCGCTGACCACCCGGGCCCGGTCGATCACCTGCTGAAACCCGGCCACGCAGGCCGGCAGCTCCTGGAGAAGCACCGCCGCGGCGGGGGTGAGGCGCAGCCGGTTCTTGTCCCGGATGAACAGCTGCATATTGAGCTCCTTCTCAATGGCCGTGATCTGCTGGCTCAGGGCGGGCTGGGAAATGAACAGCTCCCTGGCCGCCTCGGAAAAGTTCAGCCGCTGAGCCGCCTTGAGAAAATATTGAACGTGCAGGTCGTTCACAGTATATCCTCCCTCTGCCGCGCGCACGGCGGCGGGCAGCGCAAATCTCCTTGCAGCCGTCAGCGCTGCTCCTTCAACGCCGCCTTTTGCTTTGCGGTATTGATGGAGGAGATCAAGATCCGTTTGATTTCCAGGCAATCATTCAGCATCGGCCCCGCCACACTTTGATCCAAATATTCAGACCGCTCCAAGAGCCGCAGCCAGTATTCCGTTTCCGCGGTCTCCTTCAACGCGATATGGAGCTTTGCAATGAAATCCGCCCTGCTGTTCCCATACTGCGCTTCATTGACATTTGCCCCGATAGAAGTACCGCTGCGAAGAATCTGCCTGGATAAGACCATCTCGTGTTTTGTCTCTGCAAGGTAACGATGCAGACGGACGATCTGTGCTCCGAAATCAATGGACTTGTCGATCAGAACGTTTTCCTTCATGCAATCACCGGCTCCATTGTATCGGAAATCCGCC
>CAKUHW010000370.1 GCA_934659415.1 uncultured Oscillospiraceae bacterium | reverse complement strand
AGCTTGATCACATCGGCAGCTGTGCCCTGAATGGGCATATTCAGCGCCACCCGTTCCCCAAAGGCGCGCAGATTGAAGTTGGAGCTGGTCAGCTCCGGCAGCCAGCGGCGCCGGCCATACAGCGTAGATACATAGCCGTCCGCCCTGCCTTGCTCCACGATTCGCTCCATATAGGCCCGGACCCCGGAGTAGTGTTCAAAATACTTCTCCATGTATTCCCGGGCCTGAGCCACAGGTACATGAATATCCTCCGCCAGGGAAAAGGCGGAGATGCCGTATACGATGCCGAAATTTACGGCCTTGGCCGCCCGGCGCATGTCCGGCGTGACCTGCTCCGGGCTTACGCCGAACACCTGCGCCGCCGTGGCGGTGTGGATATCCGCATGGCTGAGAAAGCCCTCGATCATGCCCTGATCCCCGGAAATGTGGGCCAGCAGGCGCAGTTCGATCTGCGAGTAATCCGCATCCACCAGCACATGGCCCGGAGCCGCGGTGAACATTCTGCGCATTTGCGCGCCTAAAGCCGTGCGTACCGGAATGTTCTGCAGGTTAGGCTCTGCCGAGGACAGCCGCCCGGTGGCTGTGACCGTATTTTGAAAGCAGGTGCGAATCCGGCCGTCGGGCTCGATGACCTTGGTCAACCCCTCCACATAGGTAGAATTCAGCTTGGCAAGCTGACGGTATTCCAGAATGTGGCCGATTATCTCGTGCCGGCCGCGCAGCTTTTCCAGCACATCCGCATTGGTGGAATAGCCTGTTTTCGTCTTCTTCACCGGAGGCAAGCCCATGTGCTCGAACAGAACTGTGCCCAGCTGCTTTGGGGAGAGAATGTTGAAGGTCTCCCCCGCCAGGGTGTAGATGGTCTGTTCCTCCCGGGTAATCCCCGCTTTGAGTCCGGCGCCAAACTCCGCCAGCGCGCTTCGCTCCACCAGGATTCCCGCGCGCTCCATGCGGGCCAGCACGGGGCAGAGAGGCAGCTCGATCTCACGGAGCAGCTTGTCCATCCCCAGCTCTGCCAGCTTTTTGGACTGCTCATGGTAGAGGGCCTCCACCAGCGCGGTGTGGCTCATCCATGCCCCCAGCGGGGCAGCGGGATCCGCCAGCGGTTTGAAAGCCTCCGGGTCCCGGTAGAGGGCGGTCTTGGGAGCCTCAAAATTGAAGTAGCTCACAGCAAGCTTTTCCAGATCGTAGCTGCCGTCTGTGGGCGAGAGAAGGTAGGCGGCCACAGCGGTGTCAAAGATAAAGCCATCGGTGCTCAGGCCCTCGGCCAGCAGGCGGTTCATCAGAGGTTTGCAGTCGTGGGTGACCTTTTTTACCCCGCCATCAAAAAAAGCCCGGAGAAAATCATTGTAGCAGTCCAGCCGGCCGGCCAGAAAAACCGCCGCCCTGCCGTCGTCTCCCCCGCCGTACTCCACACACACGCCGTCCAGGTCGGGCAGGGTCAGGAAACAGACGTGCTCCCGCCTCCGGAACTGGTCCAGCAGCTTCTCCATGCGCCCCCGGCTGTCCACCAGTTCGCTCTCGCAGGTGCAGGCAAACTGCTCCTCCCGCTGCTCCACACCGCCGTGCCCGGAGAGACCCAGCCGGTCGATCAGTTTGGAGAATTCCAGCCGCAGAAGTACATCATACAGTGCCGCATCGTTGAACGGCCTGCGCGCCGCGTCCGCCGGCGCAAAGTCCAGAGGTGCATCCGTGCATATGGTTGC
>CAKUHW010000369.1 GCA_934659415.1 uncultured Oscillospiraceae bacterium | reverse complement strand
GGCAAAGGGGTGGTAGGGCCCCACCACAATGGCCAGCCGGTCCTCGAAGAGAGGCAGGCAGCTGACCTCCCGCTCGCTGGACACCTCGATGTCCAGCTGAAAGCCCAGGTCGATGAGATTGGCCGACAGCAGCTGGCGCACCTCCGGGGCGGAGCACCAGCGCAGGGTAACGGTGATATCCGGATAGGCGGTGCGGAAGGCATGGAACAGGGGTACGAAGAAGTCGTACTCAACGCCGGTGCAGGCGATGCTCAGCTGGCGCTCCGGATTGCGGCTGACGTCCTGAATCTTCCGCGTCAGGTCCTCCAGCACCCCCAGCAGCACCGGCGCCTCGGCGTACAGGGCCCGTCCGGCGGGGGTGAGGGTCACGTTGCGGTTGTCCCGGTCCAGCAGACGCACATCGATCTCCTTTTCAAAGTCGGCGATCTTCTTGCTCAGGGCGGGCTGGCTGATGAACAGCTCCTCCGCCGCCCGGGTAAAGCTCTGGCGCTTGGCCACGCAGAGAAAGGCCTTCAGCTTGTTGATGTCCATGGCATCCATTCCGGTCCCCTCCTGTCGGGCTGTTTTATTCAGTATAAAACGGCGGCCACACGTTTGTCAAAGGGGAAAAGGGTGCTCAGCGGCTATACAGCCGGCGGGAGGCCTCGTAGAGGAAGGGATAGCACCGCCGGTCGGCGGAGAAATCCATGGCCCAGTAACAGTTGTCCGGATAGCGCTCCAGAAAGCGCTCCACGGTCTCCCGCCGCAGGGCATCCGCGGCGTCGGGGGGCAGAGGGGCCATGTCCACGCCCAGCTTGATGTCCCGGCCGTACTCCCGGTAGAGCGTGGCCTTGTCGTTGAGGGGCTGGCCGCCCCACATATCTACCCCCGCCTCGATCATCACCGGCAGCAGGGGCTCGATCTTGCCGCAGGAGTGCATCTCAAAGCCGAATCCGTGGCGGTGGGCGCTCTCCACCACCCGGCGCAGGTAGGGCAGCAGCATCTCCCGGCAGGTGTCCGCGGAGAAGAAGGGGGCCCGCTGGGTGCCCCAGTCGTCATGGAACCAGAGGTAGTCGATCCGGTACCACCGGGCCAGATGGGCGAACAGGTCGTCGTAGAACACGCACAGCCGGTCGAACAGCCGGTGGACCGCCCCCTGCTCCTCCGGGTCCACCAGGGCGATGAGCGCGCCGGACATATCCAGCAGGGAGACCAGCCGCTCGAACAGGCCGGTGTATACCGGCGCCTGCACCGCCCGGCGGTCGGTCCGGTGGCTCTGGTTGGCCGCGGCGCTGCCCGCCCAGTCCAGACTGTCCAGGTCGGGGAAGGTGAGATAGTGCTCCCACCGGGTGATGTCCGGCACCTTGGGCGCGCCCGGGCGCACCATGGAGCTGCGGGTGGCGGGGTCGTACACCCAGCTGACGCCGAGCCAGTCTGCACCCCCGTAGGGGCCGGTGTAGGGGGTGTCCTCCCGCACGAAGCCCCGGGTGGGATTGTCCGGGATCAGGGCGGGCATGAACATGCAGGTCTCGGCAAAGGAGGGCATCCACAGGGGACGCTTCCCCGCCAGAAAGGCCCGGAAATTCTCCCGGGGTGTCACGGGGGTATTCAGAATGGGCACGCCGGGGGCGCCGGGGCGCGGATCGGGCCAGACGCCGGAAGCCTCCAGCTCGGCAGGTGAGAAAGGTACGCGCTGCATAAGATCCATCCTCTCCTTAAATATATAGTCCGAGAGGGT
>CAKUHW010000368.1 GCA_934659415.1 uncultured Oscillospiraceae bacterium | reverse complement strand
TCAACTTCAAATGCATGGCCCTGCTGGACCGGGCCAACACCGAGACCTTCGGAGACCCCGTCCCCACGCGGGTGAATGTGGACGTGAAGCGCGGTCCGTTCATTGTCGTCTCCGGTCACGACCTGGAGGATCTCCACCAGCTTCTTGAGCAGACCGCAGGCACCGGCATCCGGGTGTACACCCACTGCGAGATGCTGCCCGCCCATGGATACCCGGGGCTGAAGCGGTATCCGCAGCTGGCCGGAAATTTCGGCACGGCCTGGCAGTCCCAGCAGAAGGAATTTGAAAACATCCCCGCGCCGGTGCTCTTCACCACAAACTGCCTGATGCCTCCGCGCCCCAGCTATGCCGACCGGGTCTACACCACCTCCGTAGTGGGCTACCCCGGCCTGCGGCACATCGCGGCGGACGCCTCCGGCCGCAAGGACTTCTCTGCCCTGATCCGCCAGTCCCTGGAGCTCGGCGGATATGAGACCGACCGCAGCATGAGCGGCATCAACGGCGGGCATATGCTCACCACCGGCTTTGCCCGCGCCGCCGTGCTGAGCCAGCTGCCCGCACTGACGTCGGCCATCAGAAGCGGTGCCGTCAGGCACATTTTCCTGGTGGGCGGATGTGACGGCGCCCATCCCGGCCGCAGTTACTACACGGAATTTGTCAAGGCGACCCCCATGGACTCGCTGGTGCTGACGCTGGCCTGCGGAAAATACCGCTTCAACGACCTCGATCTGGGGGAGATCGCCGGTATCCCCCGCATTCTGGACGTGGGCCAGTGCAACGACGCCTACAGCGCCGTGCAGATCGCGCTGGCGCTGGCCGAGACCTTCGGCTGCACGATCAACGAGCTGCCCCTGACCCTGGTCCTCTCCTGGTACGAACAGAAGGCGGTGTGCATCCTGCTGACCCTGCTGGCACTGGGCGTCAAAAACATTTACCTTGGCCCCACCCTGCCGGCCTTTCTCTCGGAGGCCGTGGTCAAAGTCCTGGTCGACACCTATGGGCTTCAGCCGGTCACCGCCCCGCAGCAGGACCTGGACGCCATCCTCCACCGGGGATGACCTGCTTCAAATCCCAAAAGGCCCTCCCACATTCCGCAAAAGCGGAACATGGGAGGGCGCTGTTTTTGGCTCCCGCCCGATACAGCCGGTGTACAGTCCGGATTATTGGACTTCCTCTCTGCTATACTCTGTCTTGCAGAGCAAAAAAACAAAAGGAGGCCTTTGTATGAATCCCATTGAATCTGCAAAAATGCGCTCGTCCCGTCGGGACGCGGACCATACCTGCGGGAAGACGGTCCGCCTCACAAAGGCGGCGGTCCCCTCCGTTGTGCGGGTCAGATTTCCCTCCTGCAGCCGCGAACTCGACTACTTCAACGACAAATTTGATCTTCAGCCCGGCGACGCGGTCTTCGTGGACGGAAAGCTGGCCGGGCAGCGGGGGCGTGTCACCGCCGTGAGCACCCACTTCCGGATCAGGCCGGACGACTACAAGCGTGTGATTGGCCTTGCCGACACCTGCGTCAGCGGTGAATTTCTGAATGCCGGCTCCTACCTGGTCACCTTTGACCTCTGTGCGCTCCCGTACAGCCGGTTCCGGAGCTGGGTCCTGCCGCCTCTGGACGGGGGCACGGAATACTTCGTCTGCTTCGGCGCGGACAGCATGGACCTGAACGCCCCGGCCGCCTGGCCCTTCGCCTTTGACGTCATGAGCCGCGGCACCGACTATTACA
>CAKUHW010000367.1 GCA_934659415.1 uncultured Oscillospiraceae bacterium | reverse complement strand
CAGCACCGTACCCCAGCGCTCCGTCTTCTCCACCCCCGCCAGGCCCACACAGGACAGGCCGATGGGGTTGGGCCGGAAGGGGGAACGGGTGGCGAACACCCCAAGGCGGGTATTGCCCCCCAGCCGGGGCGGGCGCACCGTGGGGGACCAGGTGTCCCGTCGGGCCTGGGAGAACTCCCAGATAAGCCACAGGTGGGAAAAGCCCTCGATGCCCCGCAGGGCCTCCGGGTCCCGGTACTCAGGGGTGAAGACCACGGTGGCCTCCAGATGGGCGGCCAGCCCCGCCTGGCGGGGAATGCCGAATTTGGTCGGGAACTCCGACCGGATATGGGCCACAGGCTTCATGGGAGGTCTCCTTTCAAATGTTGAGAAAGCGCTATCTGCTGGTGTCCTGATACTCCGAGGGGGAGACCCCCACCACCCGCTTGAAGGCGGAGGAGAAGTAGGGCACGTCACGGTAGCCCACCCGCTCGGCCACCTCGTACACCTTCAGCCGCCCCTCCCGGAGCAGCTCCATGGCCCGGTGCATCCGGATGCGGGTGAGGTAGGCCAGAATGGTGTAGTCGGTCTCCTTTTTGAACACGTGGCTCAGATGCCCCTCGCTCAGTCCCAGGGAGCTGGCGATCTCCCCCACGGAGAGGCCCGGGTCCCCGCAGTGGGCACCGATGTAGTCCATGGCCTCCAGCACATAGCGGCTCTTGTCCCCCTTTTTCAGCCCCGGGAGGGCGTCGGCGGGCTCCGGGTCGGTCCGGTCGGACGCCAGGCGCGCACGCAGCCGCTCCACCGCCTGCTCCAGCTCCCCGTCGTGAAAGGGCTTGAGGAGGAAGTCCACCGCGCCCAGGCGCAGGGCGGTCTGGGCGTAAGAAAAACTGTCATAGGCGGTGAGAATGATGACAAAGGCGCGGCAGCCCTGCTCCCGCAGCCGCCGCAGCATCTCCAGCCCGTCCATTTTCGGCATTTTCAGGTCGGTGATGATCAGGGTGGGCTGGTAGCGCTCCACCGCCGCCAGAGCCTCCTCGCCGTTGGCGGCCTCGCCCACCACCACGCAGTCCAGGGCGGCCCAGTCCACCGCCAGCACAATGCCCTTGCGGATCATCTCCTCGTCCTCTACCACCAGGACCTTCAGCATGGGCGCTCCTCCTCTTCCGCGTCCCCCCGGCTGAGGGGCAGGACGGCCGTGATGACCGCCCCCTTCCCGCCGGGGCGGTTGTCCAGATACAGGCCGGAGCCTGTCCCGTAGTATTTCCGCAGGATGGTGTGCACGTTATAAAGCCCCAGCCGGCCTCCCTGCTCCGGCCGGCGGCGGTAGGGGCCCACCATCTCCGGCGGCAGGCCGCCGCCGTTGTCCGCCACACAGATGCGCAGCGTCCCCGCGGGCTTCTCCCGGGCCGTGAGCAGGATCTCCCCCCGGTCCATCCCCTCCAGCCCGTGGAGAATGGCGTTTTCCACAATGGGCTGGAGCATCATCTTGGGCACCGGACAGCCGGACAGCTCCTCCGGAAGATCCAGGGTGAAGGTGATATCGCCGGACAGGCGGATGCGCTGGATCTCCAGATAGCGCTCCAGCAGCCGGGCCTCCCGGCCCAGAGGCACGAACTCCTCCGGGGAGATGCCGAAGCGCAGGATGTCCGCCAGGTCCGTGGCCATCACCGCCACCTGGGGCACCTGGTTGATCTTGCTGATCCACTTCATGGTGTCCAGAGTGTTGCAGAGAAAGTGGGGGTTCAGC
>CAKUHW010000366.1 GCA_934659415.1 uncultured Oscillospiraceae bacterium | reverse complement strand
GGCAAGGAGTTGATCCAGGGAGAGCCGGACGCCTCCTCCTTCCCCTCCGGCGGTCTGCGGGCCACCTTTGAGGCCCGGGGCTATACCGCCTGGGACCCCACCTCCTATGCCTTTATCAAGGATAAGACCCTGTGCATCCCCACCGCCTTCTGCTCCTACGGCGGCGAGGCTCTGGACAAAAAGACCCCGCTGCTGCGCTCCATGGAGGCGCTGAACAAGCAGGCCATGCGCATTCTGCGCCTGTTCGGCAGCACCGACGTCAAGTGCGTACATACCAGCGTAGGCCCCGAGCAGGAGTATTTCCTGGTGGACGAGGCGCTGTACAAGCAGCGTAAGGATCTGATCTTCTGCGGCCGCACCCTGTTCGGTGCAAAGCCGCCCAAGGGTCAGGAGCTGGACGACCACTATTTTGGCGTGATCAAGCCCCGCGTGGCCGCCTACATGGCCGATCTGAACCAGGAGCTGTGGAAGCTCGGCATTCTGGCCAAGACCGAGCACAACGAGGTGGCTCCCGCCCAGCACGAGCTGGCCCCGATCTACACCACCACCAATGTCGCCACCGACCACAACCAGCTCACCATGGAGATCATGCAGAAGGTGGCCGCCCGCCACGGCCTGGTATGCCTGCTCCACGAAAAGCCCTTCGCCGGCGTCAACGGCAGCGGCAAGCACAACAACTGGTCCTTGGCTACCGACACGGGGGTCAATCTGCTCACCCCCGGAGACACGCCCTTTGAAAACGCCCAGTTCCTGCTGTTCCTGTGTGCGGTGATCCAGGCCGTGGACGACTATCAGGACCTGCTCCGCCTGTCCGTGGCCACCGCCGGAAACGACCACCGGCTGGGCGCCAACGAGGCTCCTCCCGCCGTTGTGTCCATGTTCCTCGGCGACGAGCTCACCGCCGTGCTGGACGCCATTGAACAGGGCACGCCCTACAGCGGCGCAGAGAAGACCGAGATGAAGCTGGGTGCCCATGTGCTCCCCCGGTTCCTGCGCGACACCACCGACCGCAACCGCACCTCTCCCTTCGCCTTTACCGGCAACAAGTTCGAGTTCCGCATGGTGGGCTCCTCCAACTCCATCGCCTGCGCCAACATCATGCTCAACGCCGCCGTGGCGGAGTCGCTGCGCCAGTACGCCGACCTGCTGGAGAAGGCGGACGATTTTGAGGACGCCCTCCACAGCCTCATCCGGAAGACCATCCGCACCCATAAGCGCATCATCTTCAACGGCAACGGCTACGACGAGAGCTGGATCCGGGAGGCCACAGAGAAGCGCGGGCTGCTCAATCTGCCCACCACTCCGGACGCGCTGCCCTATCTGCTGAAGGAAAAGAACGTGGAGATGCTCACCCGCCACAAGGTCTACACCCCCGCCGAGCTGGAGTCGCGCTACGAGACCACGCTGGAGAATTACTGCAAGACCGTGCGCATCGAAGCGCTCACCATGGTTGACATGGCCCGCCGGGAGATTCTCCCCGCAGTGACCGCCTATACCAAGGAGCTGGCCGATACCCTTCTGGCCAAGACCGCCGCGCTGCCCGGACTGGCCGGGAGCTACGAGAAGGACCTGATCGGCAGACTCTCTGAGCTCACCGAGGGGATCGCCTCCGACGCCGCCCTGCTGGACACCTCTGTGGCCGCCCTTGACGCCTCGGCCGACGCCGCCGCCGAAGCAAATTCCATCCGCGATACGCTCCTGCCCGAGATGGCCGCCCTGCGCGCCGTGTGCG
>CAKUHW010000365.1 GCA_934659415.1 uncultured Oscillospiraceae bacterium | reverse complement strand
GGCTATGGTGTTCCTGGGGCTGATAGCCCTTGCGCACCAGCAGCCAGATGATGCCGGCCAGCAGCAGAGCCGCCACCGCCGTCCAGGGGCCAAAGGTGGCCTCGCCGGTGATCAGGCCGCCCAGCTGATACACGATCAGCGAGCAGACATAGGCGAACAGGCACATATAACCGATGGCCCCGGCCGTCCATTTTGCGTTGTTCATTTCCCGCTTGATGGCGCCCATGGCAGCAAAGCAGGGGGCGCAGAGCAGGTTGAAGATCATAAAGCTATAGGCAGTGACTGCGCCGAAGTCTGCGCCGATCTGCGCCCAGATGGCGCTGTTGTCCTCCAGCAGGTCAGCTTCGCCCGCATACTGGTACAGCACGCCGAAGGTGTTGACCACTTCCTCCTTGGCGATCAGGCCAGTGAGAGTGGCTACGGTGGCCTTCCAGGCCATATCGCCTACCCAGCCCAGAGGGGCAAAGATCCAGGCCACCGAGCTGCCGATGGCGGCCAGAAGGGAGTGGTTGTTGTCCTCCACTGCTGTGAAGGCGCCGTCCACAAAGCCGTAGCCCTGCAAGAACCAGAGTACGATGGAGGAGAGCAGGATGATGGAGCCTGCCCGTTTGATGAAGCTCCAGCCCCGCTCCCAAGTAGCCCGCAGCACGTTGCCGGCGCTGGGGGTGTGGTAGGCGGGCAGCTCCATCACGAAGGGAGCCGGCTCACCGGCAAAGGCCTTGAATTTTTTCAGCATTACGCCGGAGATGATCACCGCCCCGATGCCGATAAAGAAGGCGGAGGTAGCCACCCAGGGGCTGTTGCCGAACACCGCGCCCGCAAACAGGCCGATGATGGGCATCTTGGCACCGCAGGGGATGAAGCCGGTGGTCATGATGGTCATCTTCCGGTCCCGGTCCTGCTCGATGGTGCGGCTGGCCATGATGCCGGGCACGCCGCAGCCGGTGGCCACCAGCATGGGGATGAAGCTCTTGCCGGAAAGCCCGAAGCGGCGGAAGAGCCGGTCCATGATAAAGGCCACACGGGCCATATACCCCACATCTTCCAAAATGGCCAGGAGCAGGAAGAGCACCAGCATCTGGGGCACAAAGCCCAGCACCGCGCCCACGCCGGCCACAATGCCGTCCATAATCAGGCCGTGCAGGAAGCCCTCCACCCCCAGGGAGGCCAGGATGCTCTCAAAGAAACCGGGGACGATCTCCCCAAACAGCACGTCGTTGGCCCAGTCGGTACCCATGGTGCCGATGGAGAAGGAGAAGCCGCCCATGGCGATGGCGTAGATCAGGAACATGACCGCCGCAAAGATGGGCAGCGCCAGTACCCGGTTGGTGACGATCCGGTCGATCTTGTCGGAGGCGGAAAGGCTGTGCTGGGGGGCCTTCTTCTTAACCGCCCGCTCCACCACCTTGCTGATGTAGGCATAGCGCTGGTTGGTGATGATGCTCTCGGCATCGTCGTCCATTTCTTTCTCGCAATCCAGGATATGCTCTTCCAGGTGGGCGGCCAGCTCTTGATCCAGCTGAAGGGATTCGGCCACCTTCTCATCCCGCTCAAACACCTTGATGGCATACCAGCGCAGGCTGCGGGGGTCGGTGCGGTCGGCGATGGATTCCTCGATATGGGCGATGGCGTGCTCCACGCCGCCGGTAAAGACATGGGGCGGTTCGATGTCACGGCCCTGACGAGCCAGCTCCACCGCCGCCTGGGCGGCCTCCATGCTGCCCTGGCCCTTCAGGG
>CAKUHW010000364.1 GCA_934659415.1 uncultured Oscillospiraceae bacterium | reverse complement strand
GCGTCCACACCGAAGGACACCAGCGTATCCTGCAGACGCTGGCGGTTGGCGCGCAGCTCGTCGTCCGCCGCGGCCGCGGCAGTCGAGCCCACCTTCAGCAGCGACAGCGGCGGGTAACGATAGGCGGGGATCTCCTGCTCCATGGACAGCTCGATCTCCCGGGCCACCTGCTCCCGGGCGGCGGCCGCGTCCTCCTTCTCCGAGGGCGCCGGGACCGCGCTCTCCCGGATCACCGGCGGCGCCATAGGCTCCGGCGGTGCGGCAGGGGCGGCGGCAGGCTCCGCGGGAGCGGCGGGCGGGGTGTCGATCAGGTCCACAAAGCCGCTGTCGCAGATGGGCTCCAGCTCCGGCGCAGCCTCGTACTCCGGCGCGGCGGTCTCCAGATTGGGCTTCACCTGGTCGGTGAGCACCTGGTCGGGGGCCGCCACGCCGGGCACCGCGTCAAACAGGCGCTTCTTGCGCACCGTCGTCACCGGGCGGGTGGGCTCCTTGGCCAGGGGGTCTCCATCCACAGGGATGTCGATATTCGCCACGCGCTTCTTTTTCTCCGCCGGGGCCGGAGCGGGCTTCGGCTCCTTCTCCGGCTCAGGCTGCGGCTCGTACCGGGGCCGGTTGGCCGCCCGCTCCTTCATGGCCGCGATCACTCCGGTCACCGTCCGGTTAAAGGCCCCCAGCAGCAACAGCAGGGCCAGCACCAGGAAGACCGCCACGGCCCCGATCTTGCTGAACACCGCCCGGAAGGCCTCCGCCAGCAGGCCGGCCGCCGCACCGCCGGCGGCGCCCGCCACCCCGTCCTTCCAGAGCTGGCCCACGATGGGCCAGCCCCAGGTGTAGGCGGTCCTGCACAGGAACAGATGCAGCACCGCTCCCAGGCAGACCGGGAACAGCAGCGCGCAGGTCAGGCGCAGGCGCACCGGCCTGCCCCGGTGAAACAGCAGGATCCAGGCCGCCACCAGCAGCATGACCGGCCAGGCCAGGCCGCCCCAGCCCGCAAGGCCGTGCAGCAGGTCCCGGAACCAGTTGATGAACAGCGCGTCCACATTAAAATAGGTGATGCAGCCGAAAAAGCCCAGCAGAAGGCAGACGACGCCCCCCACCTCCCGGCGGACGGGCTTGGCCTGGGGCTGCGGAGCGCCGGTGCGCCCGCGCCCGCTCCGGCCGCCTGCGGAGCCGGTCTTCCCCTTTCCGCCGCGCCCGCTTCCGGACGTTTTCTTCTGTGAAGATGCCATGTGTATTTGCCTCCGATCAGCCGAGAA
The DNA here is from genome assembly GCA_934659415.1 of uncultured Oscillospiraceae bacterium. Taxonomy (GTDB): domain Bacteria; phylum Bacillota; class Clostridia; order Oscillospirales; family Oscillospiraceae; genus Enterenecus. The sequence goes on along the minus strand of CAKUHW010000364.1, from coordinate 484 downwards.
TCAGCGACGCGATCAGCGACACGCCGCCGGCCAGCCAGCAGTAGTATGCAAACTTTCCAAATTTCCCCTTGTCCGCCAGCAGCTGCACCAGCCGGATGGAGAAGTAGCCCACTACCCCTGCCGCCACCATGCCCAGCAGGTACTTGGGCAGCAGGGCCGTGTCGAGCCCGCCGTCCCGCACGGTCTTGATCACCTTGAGCAGCGTGGCGCCCAGCACCGCCGGCAGAGACATCAGGAAGGAAAAGCGGACGGCGAATTTCCGGTCGAACCCGCGCAGCAGCCCGGCGGAAATGGTGCACCCGGACCTGGACAGGCCCGGCACCGTGGCCACCGCCTGGGCCAGGCCAACCAGCAGCGCGTCCCCCACCGTGGCGGTGCGCGCCGTCTTACGGCCCTTGGCCACCCGGTCGGAAAAGAACAGGATAAAGCCGGTGACCAGCAGTGCGGCGGACACGAACACGGGGTTTCCCCCCAGCGCCTCCAC
>CAKUHW010000363.1 GCA_934659415.1 uncultured Oscillospiraceae bacterium | reverse complement strand
GCGTAGTAGCTGCCTGTCAGGCCCATCTGGAGGAGCAGGCCCCCATAGGCGCCACGGTAACGGCGGCCAGCGTAACGGCCAAAATGCTCCAGGTTGCCGCCAAGGTGACACTTGAGAGCGGATGCACCGCGGAGCGAGTGAAGACTCAGTTGAGACAGGGCCTTGAAGCGCTGCTGGAGACGCTGCCCTTTGGAACGGCCCAGAGGGTACCGTACAGCCGGTTCCTGGCCTGCCTGCTGCAGTGCGACGGAGTACTGGATTACAGCGCCTGCACGGTAAACGGCGGAACGGGAGCGGTGGTCCTGGCAGCCGGAGAGGTGCCGGCGGTAGGGACGGTGACCGTGACCACAGAATAAGGGGGCGGCAGATATGGAACGGGAAAAGGTGCCTGGACGGTATCGGACTGACCCGAGGACAGCGGCGCTGCTGGATGCGCTGGGCGAAAAAGGGGCGGACCTTGCCGCACTGGTGGATGATCTGATCTTACAGATATTCCCCACAACGGCGACCTGGGGGTTGACCCTCTGGGAGAAGCAGCTGGGGCTGACTGCCGGCGCAGGACAGAGCCTGGATGAGCGCAGAGCCGCTATCAACGCCAAGCGGGCGGCATCCGGGAACACCACTCAGGCGGCAATCTCGGCCCTGGTGAAGTCGGTGACAGGGTATACCTGTAAAGTGACGGTGAACGGGGATTATAGCTTTTCTATCCGATTCTACGGCGACCAGGAGGGCTTTATCCATCCGGATATCCCCGCGCTGAAGGCGGCGCTGGAAACTGCCAAGCCGGCTCATCTGGCGGCGGTGATCCAGCCTGTGGCCTGGAAGGATATTGAGGACGCCAAATTGACCTGGGCGCAGCTGGAGGTGGAGTTTGGCTCCTGGGATGAGCTGGAGTCTGCGGTGTACTGCCGGAAGGCGGAGTAAGGGAAGGAGGGGGCCATGACGCAGATTGAGGAGCTGCGCGAGCAGCTGGGGAAGCTGAAAGCGCGGAAACGGGAATACCAGGAAAAAATGAAGACGGCCCCCGCAACAGAAAAGCCGGAGATATCCCTGAAGATCCGAAGTCTGGGGGCGGCCATCACCAGCGTGCAGGAGCAGCTGAACTATCTGGATCCACCTGCCCAGAGAAAAGCGCAGGCAAAGCGGAAGCGCCTGGAAATTGGGGGACTGGGCTTTGACTGGTTCGAACGGAACAAGGTGGCATGGTCCGATCTGGACGGCCACAGCTGGGCCCAGACAGAGACCGGGGATTTTATCCGCACGGGGAACGCTGACGAGGCGCGGGAGTGGATGGCTCAGGCGGCTGCGCGGCTGACGCCCAAGCAGGCCCTGTATCTGGACGCCTACTACAACCAGGGGCTGAGCCTGGCCCGCATTGCGGAGGAAAACAGGGTGCTGATCTCTACGGTCAGCGTGACGATCCGGCGGAGCCTGCAGCGGATGCAGGCGTGGATCGACGCCAAGCGGCGGATCGAAACGTGCCACACGGCCCCGGAGGTGTTTGAGCTGGCGGAGTATATCTCCGGCGTGCCCCGGACGGTGATCACCCCCCGGCAGCGGGAGATTATGCTGGTGGTGCTGTCCGGCAGTGCCGGGAGCCAGAAGGATGTTGCCGTCAAACTGGAGATGGACAACAGCACGGTGAGCCGGACACTGATCCTCGGAGGAGAGGCCCTGAACAGATTGGGAGTGCCAAGGACAGAAAGCATTGGCCGACGGCCCGACTTGGGGGAATGGGACACGGAGGACAAGTAC
>CAKUHW010000362.1 GCA_934659415.1 uncultured Oscillospiraceae bacterium | reverse complement strand
CGGCATGGCGGTGGATATTTTCAAGCTCACCAAGGAGCTGGAGAGCATCACAAGTCAGGGCGTCCCGGCCCCGAAGCTCATTATCTCCGAGCGTGCGCAGCTGCTGATGCCCTATCATGTGCTGCAGGACGCCTATGAAGAGGAACGGCTGGGCGGAAAGGCCTTTGGCTCGACCAAAAGCGGCATTGCCCCCTTCTATTCCGATAAGTACGCAAAGACCGGCATCCAGGTGTGCGACCTGTTTGAAGAGCAGCGCTTGCGCCAGCGCCTTGAGCAGGCGGTGGAGCGCAAAAATATTCTCTTTGAGCATATGTACCACAAGCCCACGCTGGATGTGGATGAACTGTATGCCCAGCTTCTGGAGCAGCGGGAGCTGATTCGCCCCTATGTGGGGGATGCCGTGACCTTTGTCCATGAGGCGCTGGCTGCGGGCAAAACCATCCTGCTGGAGGGCCAGCTGGGTTCCATGAAGGATCCGGATCTGGGCATTTTCCCCATGACTACCTCTTCCCACACACTGGCCGGCTTTGGGTGCGTAGGGGCGGCGGTACCGCCTACGGCCATCAAGGACGTGATCTGCGTCACCAAGGCCTATTCCTCCTGCGTGGGCTCCAAGACCGAGCCCTTTGTCAGCGAACTGCTGGGAGAGGAAGGAGACGAACTCCGCCGCCGGGGCGGGGACAAGGGCGAGTTCGGCGCCACCACCGGCAGACCCCGCCGCGTTGGCTGGTTTGACGCGGTAGCTACCCGGTACGGCTGCATGGTGCAGGGTGCCACAGAGGTGGCCCTTACCTGTCTGGATGTGCTGGGCTACCTGGATGAGATCAAGGTGTGCACCGGCTATGAGATCGACGGCGTTGTCACCGACAAGTTCCCCACGACGCCCAAGCTGGAGCGGGCAAAGCCCGTGTTTACCACGCTGCCCGGATGGAAGACCAACGTCCGGGGCGCCACAGCTTATGAGGCGCTTCCCGAAAATGCCCGCGCCTACGTGGAATTTCTGGAAAAGCAGATCGGGGTGCCCATTACGATCGTCTCCACCGGCCCGGAGCGCCACGAGAATATTTTCCGCCGCTGATCCTGTCATTCCAAACGAATTGGGGCCGTCTGCGTTCAGGCAGACGGCCCCTGCTTTTAGGAAATTTCTGTGGGCTGATCCTCCGGTTCTTTCGAATTGGGATGTACGCTGTCGATCTGGGGGACAAAGAGGAACTTCCGGACAACAAAAAGAATGGCGATGGAGATGATGCACAGCAGTCCCTCCAGCATGGAGTGCTGGGAGATGATCAGGTGCCGGGCCAGAGTGAAGAGGAGCACTTCGATCACGGCATCCATGTTGTGCCGGCAGAGCATCTTCAAAAACTCAATGCCTACCACCACGTTGAGGCAGATCTCCAGAAAATGCGTAAAGAGGCCGGAGTTTGTCAGCGCGGCAGGGTCTGAGAGCATCTCGATCGCCAGGCCGATGATCTGGCAGATGATCAGAATGATGACCAGGGCTGCCGCCGCCAGCTCCAGGTAGAAGGCGATCTCATGGAGAGCGGACTGCACTCTTTCGCGCTGGAAATGTTTTGATTTTGGCAAATTCATGGAAAACCTCTCTCTTTCAGCTTATATAAGTTAGTATAGCAAATCGCGGACGGGCTGACAAGCCCGTCCGCGATCATTTTTCGCATATTCCGATGAATTGTTACACGTCGTACACGCCCATGATCACAATGCCGGCCACCACCAAAACGATCATGGCGTAGTGCTTCCAGG
>CAKUHW010000361.1 GCA_934659415.1 uncultured Oscillospiraceae bacterium | reverse complement strand
ACCCTGCTGATGGCCGGTGTGGGCACGCTGATCTTCCACCTGTGCACGAAGTTCAAGGTGCCCGCCTTCCTGGGCTCCTCCTTTGCCTACCTGGGCGGCTTTGAGACCGTCGCGAAGCTGAACAGCGGCAAATACGCCGCCATGAGCGGAGATGAGAAGCTGGCCTATGCCCTGGGCGGCGTTGTGATCGCAGGCGCGCTGTACCTGGTGCTGGCGCTGCTGTTCAAGGTGGTGGGGGCCAAGAAGGTCATGCGTTTCTTCCCGCCCATCGTCACCGGCCCCATGATCATCATGGTCGGCCTGAATCTGGCCGGGTCTGCCATCAATAACGCCAAGACCTGCTGGTGGCTGGCCATCGTGGCCATGGCGATCATCGTTGTGGCAAATATCTGGGGCAGAGGCATGGTCAAGATCATTCCCATTCTCCTGGGCGTGGTGGGCAGCTACATCGTGGCCGTTATCGCCAATGCCTTCGGCGCCACCGCGGTGGATGCCACCGGTGCGGTGGTCCCCCTGCTGGACTTCTCCGGTGTGGCCGCCTCCAACTTTGTGGGCCTGCAGAAGTTCATCATTGCGAAGTTCGACCTCACCTCCATTCTGGTCATGGCCCCCATTGCCATCGCCGCCATGATGGAGCACATCGGCGATATCTCTGCCATTTCTTCCACCACAGGCAAGAACTTCATTGAAGACCCCGGTCTGCACCGTACCCTGCTGGGCGACGGCCTGGCTACTGCCGTGGCGGGCTTTTTCGGCGGCCCGGCCAACACCACCTACGGCGAGAACACCGGCGTGCTGGTGCTCTCCAAGGTCTACGATCCCCGTGTGGTGCGCATCGCGGCCTATTTTGCCATCATCCTGTCCTTCTCGCCCAAGTTTGACGCCTTGGTCAACTCCATTCCTGCGGCTATCGTGGGCGGCGTGTCCTTCATCCTGTACGGCATGATCTCCGCCGTGGGTGTGCGCAACATTGTGGAGAACAAGGTGGACCTCACCAAGTCCCGCAACCTGATCATCGCCGCGGTCATGTTCGTCAGTGGCCTGGGTTTCAGTGCTGTGGGCGGCGTCACCTTCAACATCGGCTCTGCCGCGATCACCCTCTCCGGTCTGGCCATCGCCGCGATCGTGGGCGTGGTGCTCAATGCCATCCTGCCCGGCAATGACTATGTCTTCGGCGTTGACCCCGAGGCCGACAACTCCGCCAACCTGGGCCAGTACTAAGCGCTGCAGCCCGGGCTCGTGCCCGGCGGGAGAAGTATGACCGTGCCAAAATCAGAAACTGCGCAGGTCCGCTGTATGCCGGCGGACCTGCGCAGCTTTTTTGCCCGCCAAAATTTTCGCTACAGCCGGGGGCGGCAGATAAAAGGGGAAGCACCTGTCGATGCTTCCCCTTAAAAATCTTCTGATCTTTCAGTGCCTTCGGCTTACTTGAAATAGCGCTCCAGCAGGCCCTTCAGCGCGCGGCCATGTCTCGCTTCATCCTTCGCCATTTCATGCACGGTGTCATGAATCGCATCCAGACCGTTCTTCTTGGCGCAGGAGGCCAGATCGAACTTGCCCTGGGTGGCGCCAAACTCGCAGTCCACGCGCCAGGTCAGATTGGCCTTGGTGTCCGCTTTCATGTTGGGCTCCAGCTCCTCGCCCAGCATCTCGGCAAACTTGGCGGCGTGCTCCGCCTCTTCATAGGCGGCCTTCTCCCAGTACAGGCCGATCTCGGGATAGCCCTCCCGGTGGGCGATGCGGGCCATGCACAGGTACATAC
>CAKUHW010000360.1 GCA_934659415.1 uncultured Oscillospiraceae bacterium | reverse complement strand
GCATCAACCTGTGCCCCGCCGGCGCCTTCGTCAACTGCTTCTTCTTCAGCGCCGACTGGTACGATGAGCTTCCCGCAAATGTGCAGGAGCTGGTGATCTCCACCGCGCGCAGAGTCATCGACGAGTATGAGATCCCCTACATGACCGAGTACTCCGAGTCTGCCATGCAGACCATGCTGGACGCCGGGTGCGTGCAGTACACCCCCTCCGAGGAGCTGCTGAACGCCATGAAGGACGCCACCGCCGATCTGCGGGAGAGCTTTAAGAGCACGGACGCGGACTGCGAGGCGATCTATAACGAGTTCGTGTCCCTGATCGGGGCCGGAAAGTGACCCCGCCGGTTTGTTGAGGGAGAGATCAAATGCAGACGATCGTAAAACTGACAAGATATGTGCGGAAATTTCTCTTCGCCGTTTCCGCGCTGCTGATCGCCGTCAGCACCGGGTTCGCGGCCTTCAATGCCATTGCCCGCCGCTTCGGCGCCAGCTTTACCTGGGCGGAGGAGCTGTATACCTACTGCGTGGTGATGATGGTCTATCTGGCTCTGGCGCATCTGGAGGGCAGCGGCGACCAGCTGTGCATCACCGCCATCGACCTGTGGGTGAAGGGCAAGGCCGGGCAGCGTATTCTGAACTACGTCCGCGGTGTGATCACCAGCGTGGCCCTGGTCATTCTGGGCTGGCACGGCGTGGACGTAATGCTCAAGGCGTTCCGGCGCAGCCAGGTCACCTATATCCTGCATATGCCCAAGGGTATTCTGTATGCCATTGCCATGGGCTGCCTGTTTATTGCGGTCCTGGTGTGGATCGTGCTGATGCTCTGCAACAAGGGGGACTTTGACGATGCTTAAGATTCTGCTGCCCGTCCTGATCATTCTCATCGGGCTCTCGCTCATCAAGTGCCCTATCTATGTATCCATTCTGGGGGCGGCCATCTACCTGCAGCTGGCTGTGAACCACATGTCCCTGACCAACCTGTTCACCGGCTTCTTTGAGGCCATGACCAAAAACAGCCTGATGGCGGTGCCCTTCTTTATGGTGGCCGGCAGCATCATTGCGGCCAGCAGCCTGGGCAGACGGCTGATCGACGTGTTCATAGAGCTGCTCAAGCGGGTGCGGGGCGGCTTCCCTGTGGCGTGCGTGCTGGCCAACGGCGTGTTCGGCGCGATCTCCGGCTCCGGCCCGGCTGCCACCGCCGTGTTCGGAAAGGTGTGCTACGAGCCGCTGACCGAGCGCCACGGGGAAAAGCTGGCGCTGGGCGTCATCGTGTCGTCCGCGTCGCTGTCCACCATCATTCCGCCCAGCGTGTCCATGATCATCTATGGCGTGGCCACCGAGACCTCCATCACCAAGCTGTTCATGGCGGGCATTCTGCCCGGCATCCTCATTGTGCTGATCGTGAGTGTCTACCTGATCATCGTGAGCAAGCCGGACCCCAATGCTCCGGTGGAGAAATTCTCCGCAAAGGCCCTGGGCAGGGCGGTGTGGAAGGGCCTTCCTGTGCTTATTCTGCCGGTGATCGTGCTGGGCGGCGTCTACTCCGGCCTGTGCACGCCCACGGAGTCCGGCGCCATCGCGGCCCTCTACTCCTTCATTGTGGCCGTGTTCGTGCTGCGGGATATCAAACCGAAGCAGCTTCCCTCCGTCTTTAAGGATTCCGCCCGTACCACAACCCAGGTGTTTCTGCTGATCGCCACCAGCACCGTGTTTTCTCAGGCGGCCACCATCGCCCAGCTGCCGCAGCTGCTGGAGAGCGCCCTTGGC
>CAKUHW010000359.1 GCA_934659415.1 uncultured Oscillospiraceae bacterium | reverse complement strand
CATCCAGCAGCCGCTGGGCCCGCTCCTCCAGCCGGGGTATGCCTTGGAAAATGTTCATGTCGCCCAGGCTGTCGCAGACGACCTCTTCCCATACCTCCTCGGCGTTCAGGCCGCTCTCCCGGTATGCGCTCTCGTACTGCCCGGCCAGGGCCGCCGTCTCACCCCTGCCGTAAATCCGCTCCAGGCGCTGCCGCACCCGCCGCAGGTCGATCTCCCCCTTGGCGATCCTGTCGTGCCCCGCCTCGTGGCGCATGAGCTGGTCGGACGTGTAGTCCGGATGGTCCGCCCGTACGAACACATATTGGCCGGAGATATACGCCGACGCGCGCACCGTCTTCCCGTTGGGCCGCCGGATCGTCAGGTCGTCCCCGCCGAACAGCACCAGCTTCAGCCCGCGCTCCTTTGCAAGCGCACGGGCCGCCCGGACGCTCTCCGTGCTCCCCCCGATCACCATGCGGATGCGGTCGCTCCGGGACCCGCGCCTGATCCCCAGATAGCCGGTGTTTACTTCCCTTCCATATGCCAGCGAAGCTGCTCCTGCATCTGCAGGTCCGGCTGGGACATACCCGCTCTGATCTGATCCTGCGCCGCCTGCCAGCGCTCGAAGTTCTCTGCCGGGATACGCACCGTCATCCCGTTCGCCGCCGTCGCGTAAATGAATTCCCGTCTCTTCTGCTCCATGATCTGTTCCCTCCATCCTGTTTGTTCTGCCGCCCGGGCGCTCCGCCGGAAGGCCCGGTTCGACCGACCGCATAGAAAACTTCGTCCGGTCGCTATAATATCCCTTTGGGTCACGCACCTCTCCCAAATGCTCCAGTACATCTCTTGACAAGATACTCTGATAAGTTCTGTTGACAATTCCAATAAATTCTTGTATACTGATGCTGCCAGCCGTGGAAGGGTAAACTCCCTGGGACTTCGTGTCCGCCGGGCTGGCACTTTTTTGTCTCCCACTCACAGCATGGGTCACATCATATGCTTCAAACCCGGCAATGGCGCCGCTGCGCTGTTCCACTGTGACTATGGAAACAAATTCTCGTCCATTAGTATCTGTGGCATACGCCGCCATAGCATAAGTACCAGTCACTCCATCTGCCTTATTGTACAACGCATTGATTGGAACCGCGTATTTTACAATGTCCCCAATTGCTGCACCCAGTCTGGCATTGGTCAACAATCTATTCAGCGCCCCATTCATACCATGCCGAATACTTGCAACGTCAATTCGGAGCCATCTTCCCGTGTAAACATTGCGGACATAAGTTTTTCCGCTTTCATTTACACCAAGGCTACGGGCATTTTTCATTCCAGATACTATTGCCTTTGCACTGTCAACTTTACCTTCAGAATTTCTCACTGTCGAAATGTCTGGTAACACTATCACCTTCATGTCTGGCAGTGCCGTGAGAAAATCATAATCATAAATCTCACTGCTGGAGGCAAGTTTTTTCCCTTCATACAAAGTTCCAACACTCTGGTCCGTTTCTATTTCGCCGCCCTCCCGGGCGGCGTTTTCCATATCCTCACTCCGGCTCTCCACCGGCAGACCGGAGGGCATTCTGCCATTTTGCAGGTTCTCCACCATCCGGTCCAGCGCCTGCGCCCGGGTCTCCTCCTCCCAGCGCCGCAGCGCCAGCTCGTCCCGCCGCTGCAGGGTCTCCGCAAAGTCCCGGCCCGTCAGGACCGCCGTCCCCACGCCCTGGGCCGCGGCGGCTCCCATCAGCCCCGGGTCCGGACCTGCGGGGGCGGCTCCACCTCCGAAG
>CAKUHW010000358.1 GCA_934659415.1 uncultured Oscillospiraceae bacterium | reverse complement strand
AGTAAAATTGTGTTACTCTCGATTTGCAGATACGGGATTTGTGCCTGAATTTTAAAACGATTGGAGGCAATTATCAAGCGTAGTTTTAGCTGCAAGAAGCTTGGCTTGTGCCGAACACGATTTTGGTGCAGTCCTCGGTCATGGAGGGGGCAGCTCAAAATCATTTGTACGAGCGCATAGGTCAGGCCATTGGTCGTTGGCTTATGCTTTTTGCATATCTATCCATAACGCAGGAGGAGGGAATAAATGAAAAAGCGTCCTGTCCTTCTTATCATCATTTTGCTCCTGGTGGTCTCATGTGTCGTCATTCTCGTCCGCCTTCGGGAAAAAGAGCCTCTGGCAAAATCCATAGAAGCCGAGCTCAACTATACGGTCGTCAGCTGCATCGATGAAAACGGAGAAGTTGAGGTCGTGATCGACTTTCACCCCCAGCCGGATCCCGAGCTCTATGCGCAGTATTGCGCCCGATTGGTCTTGTCTTCGATCAAGCGCTTCCCCCGTCGGGCAAACGCTTTCCCGGAAGAGGTCACGGTCCGCCTGTACGTCAAAGACACAAAGCAGACCATTCTGAGAGTCAGCGTAACGGGCGCGCGCCTTCTGGAGACATCCTGGGATACGCTGCTGGAAGATCAGATTCCCGACCATGTGGATTATTACTACTTTAATGATAACGTTTTCTGAGCAAAAGCCGTGCGGCCGCGAAACGATGTTTCGCGGCCGCACATTTTCTGCTTTTTTACCGTCCGCCGGTCTTGTCCAGCTGTGCCAGCAGCTGATAGGTCTTTTCATAGGTAGGGCAGGTGTCCTGGGGAACGGCGTAATTTCCCGTCACCTCCCGCAGCCGGGGGAAAACCTCCGCGGCGGGGTCCTCCCGCCACTGGCGGTAGAGCTCCGCCACCCGGTGCAGCTCGGGGTGGTGGTCGCCGTGCACCCGCTCCACCACGGGCAGGATCTTATCCAGGGTCTGAATGGTCTCTTCGTTCATGGTTCCCTCTCCTCTCTCAGATCACCACATAGCCCAGGGCGGTGATGACCCGCACCAGCTCATCCTGGCTGGTCTGGCTCTCATCGAACTCCACCTTGGCCTTGCTGGCGTTGTACAGCACCTGCGCGCTGGTCACCCCCGGGACCTTCCGCAGGGCGGTCTCGATCTTCTGGGCGCACATGGGGCAGACCAGCTCTTCCATCTGAATGGTTTTCTTCATGGCTTTCTCTCCTTTTTTCTTCCGGATGGGATCAAGAGACGCATGGCGTTCAGGATCACCACCAAAATACTGGCCTCATGGATCAGCATGCCCACCGACATGTGGACATAGCCCGCGCCCAGACCGATGAGCAGCAGCGCCACCGTTCCCACCGCAATGGCGATGTTCCCGTACAGCACGCGCACCGTCCTTCTGGCCAGGGCCAGGGAGCGGACCAGACTGTCCAGGTCGGAGCGGATGAGCACCACGTCCGAGCTGTCGATGGCCGCGTCCGTGCCGGAGCCCATGGCGATGCCCGTGTCCGCCGCGGCAAGGGCCGGGCTGTCGTTCACGCCGTCCCCCACGAAGGTGATCACCCTGCCGCCGCGCTGCATCTCCCGGATGGCCGTGAGCTTATCCTCGGGCAAAAGCTCCGCGCGCACGTCCGGAATACCGGCCCGGGCCGCGGCTGCGGCGGCGGACCGGGGATTGTCCCCGGTGAGCATCACCAGGTTTTTCACCCCCAGCGCCTTCAGCCGGCCCATGCACTGCGCCGCGTCCGGCTTCAGCCGGTCCGAAATGCCC
>CAKUHW010000357.1 GCA_934659415.1 uncultured Oscillospiraceae bacterium | reverse complement strand
CTATAAGGGCGGCCTGCGCTTCCACCCCTCGGTCAACCTGTCCATCATCAAATTCCTCGGTTTTGAGCAGACCTTTAAAAACTCTCTCACCACCCTCCCCATGGGCGGCGGCAAGGGTGGCTCCGACTTTGACCCCAAGGGCAAGAGCGACGGAGAGATCATGCGTTTCTGCCAGTCCTTCATGACCGAGCTGTACCGCCACATCGGCCCCGATACCGATGTGCCCGCCGGTGATATCGGCGTGGGCGGCCGGGAGATCGGCTATCTGTTCGGTCAGTACAAGAAGCTGCGCAATGAGTGGACCGGCGTTCTCACGGGGAAGGGCATCAGCTACGGCGGTTCCCTGGCCCGTACTGAGGCCACCGGATTCGGCCTGTGCTACTTTGCCAATGCGCAGCTGAAAGATAATGGCAAGTCCTTTGCCGGGATGCGCGTGGTGATCTCCGGCTCCGGCAATGTGGCCATCTACGCCAACCAGAAGTGTACCGAGCTGGGCGGCAAGGTGGTCGCCATGTGCGACTCCAACGGCTATATCGTGGATGAGAACGGCATTGACTTCAAGATCATCCAGGAGATCAAGGAGATCAAGCGGGCACGCATCAAGACCTATCTGGATTATGTCCCCGGCGCGAAGTACGTGGAGGGCTGTAAGGGAATCTGGACCGTCCCCTGCGATATCGCTATGCCCTGCGCCACCCAGAACGAGATCGACGAGGCCTCCGCCGGAGCGCTCATCGCCAACGGCTGCTTCGCCGTTTTTGAGGGCGCCAATATGCCCTGCACCCCCGAGGCCATTTCCGCCATCAAGGGCGGCGGCCTGCTGTTCAGTCCCTCCAAGGCGTCCAACGCCGGCGGCGTGGCCACCTCCGGACTGGAGATGAGCCAGAATTCCGAGCGCCTCAGCTGGACCTTTGAGGAGGTGGACGCAAAGCTGAAGGGCATCATGGAGGGTATCTATGCCGCCTGTGCTGCCGCCGCGGAGAAGTATGGCATGAAGGGCGATATCCAGGCCGGAGCAAATATCGCTGGCTTCCTGAAGGTGGCAGACGCTATGCTGTGGCAGGGCATCTGCTGAGACAGCAGGGTTTTCCCCGTGCGCTGCGGGTGCGAGCTGAAAATGTGCAGAGACGGGCAGGCCATCCCCACCGGGGACGGCCTGCCCGCTTTCTGCTTTATAAACTTGCTGCTTCCGGGAGAGCGCCTTACTTCTGTCCGTCTTCCTCCTCGGGCAGGGGGCGGCGGCGGTGCTCCAGCGGGCCCCACTCCGGCAGCGGCAGACGCTGCATGGCGCCGAACACATAATCCTTCAGCCGCGGATAGGTCCTGGACAGTTCTGCCACCAGTTCCTTTACCTCCTGGCGGCGGGTGTAGCCGTCCGCAGGACAGGGATTTTTTACGATGGGGAGGCCATATTTCAATGCCGTGTTCCGGATCATCCCCTCGCCGCAGTACAGCAGGGGACGGATCTGGGTGATGCCGGTCCGGTCCAGCCAGGTCACGGGCTGGAAGCAGGAGAGCCGCCCCTCGTAAAACAGGGAGAGAAAGAAGGTCTCCACGGCATCGTCAAAGTGATGACCCAGGGCGATCTTGTTCAGCCCCAGCTCCGCCATGGCGTTGTGGATGGCGCCCCGGCGCATTTTGGCACACATGGAGCAGGGATTTTTCTCCTTGCGCAAATCGAAAATGATGTGAAATATTTCGGTGGGAATAAGGTGATAGGGTACCTGCAGCTCCTCACAGAGCTTTGCCACCGGGGCAAAATCCATCTCCGGAACTC
>CAKUHW010000356.1 GCA_934659415.1 uncultured Oscillospiraceae bacterium | reverse complement strand
GAGGATCCCACCCTGAACTATGTGCAGATTCCCATGGAGTCCACCCAGTGGGAGGAAGGCAAGTTCACCCAGGAGGACTACAAGGCTCTGGTGAAGGGCATGCTGGATGGCACCATCGAGGTCTCCAACAACATCAAGGTGGAGCCCACCGTCACCAATGCCAACGTGGACTATCAGGGCCAGATCGTGTGATCTGACTGGATTTTCAAAAAGCAGAGCGGTCCCCGTCAGGGGCCGCTCTGTTTTCTGCTCTTATACCGCAAAAATTTCTCGATCTTCCCAATTTTCTTTTGCTTTATACAGAATGATGTAGTATACTGAACAAAAGAGGTTCCGTCCCCGCGAGCAGTTCGCGTGCGGGCCTGAGGAGAGCATCCGGGCTCTCCTAATACGGAGAAGGAGGGGGTACACTTGGGGGAGCAGTATGCAGTTGAGATGCTGAATATCACCAAGAAGTTCCCGGGCATCATTGCAAACGACAATATCACGCTGCAGCTGAAAAAGGGCGAGATCCACGCGCTGTTGGGCGAGAACGGCGCGGGAAAATCCACGCTGATGAGCGTGCTCTTCGGCCTGTACCAGCCGGAGGAGGGCGTGATCAAAAAGGACGGGCGGGAGGTCCGCATCAAGGACCCCAATGACGCCAACGCCCTGGGAATCGGCATGGTCCACCAGCACTTCAAACTGGTGGAGTGCTTTACGGTCCTGGACAACATTATTATGGGTGTGGAGCCCTGTAAGTGCGGCTTTTTGCAGAAAGCGGAGGCTCGGGCGCGTGTGTTGGAGCTGTCTGAGCGGTACGGCCTCCATGTGGACCCCGACGCGCTGATCGAGGATATCACCGTGGGTATGCAGCAGCGCACCGAGATTTTGAAAATGCTCTATCGGGAAAATGAGATTCTGATCTTTGACGAGCCAACCGCCGTGCTCACGCCCCAGGAGATCAGCGAGCTGATGGACATCATGCGCCACCTGGCCGCAGAGGGGAAGAGTATTCTGTTCATTTCCCACAAGCTGGCGGAGATCATGTCGGTGGCCGACCGATGCACGGTGCTGCGCAAGGGCAAATTCATCGGTACGGTGGAAACAAAAAATACCACGATGGAGGAACTGTCCGCCATGATGGTGGGCCGCAACGTCAACTTCCATGTGGAGAAAAAACCCAGAGAGCCCGGCGAGGTGGTGCTGGATGTACAGCATCTGACAGTGGCCTCAAAGGTACATAAGAACAATGCGGTGCGGGACGTGTCCTTCCAGGTCCGCAGGGGAGAGATCGTATGTATCGCCGGCATCGACGGGAACGGTCAGACCGAACTTGTCTACGGGCTGACCGGTCTTGAGCCGCCGGTGGAGGGCAGTATCAGCCTGTGCGGTGAGGATATCACGAACGCCTCCATCCGCCACAGAAATACCCATGGGATGAGCCACATTCCGGAGGATCGGCACAAGCACGGCCTGGTGCTGGATTACACGCTGGAGGACAACCTGGTGCTCCAACGCTACTTCGAGCCGGAGTTTACCAACCGGGCGGGCTTCCTGCGCCGGGGCAACATCCGCAGCTACGCTGAGCGTCTGATCGAGCAGTACGACGTCCGTTCCGGCCAGGGGCCGGTCACCATCGCAAGAAGCATGTCCGGCGGAAACCAGCAGAAGGCCATCGTAGCCCGCGAACTGGACCGTTCTCCGGAGCTGCTGGTGGCGGTCCAGCCGACCCGCGGCCTTGATGTGGGCGCTATTGAGTACATTCACCGGCAGCTGGTGGCCAAACGGGACGAGGGCAAGGCGGTGCTGCTG
>CAKUHW010000355.1 GCA_934659415.1 uncultured Oscillospiraceae bacterium | reverse complement strand
GGCTGCGGACGGCTCTGTGGTGCGGGTGAGCTCCATGGTGCTGGCCGACATCGGCGATGAGCAGTCCATTGACCAGTCCCTGTCCACCTTCTCCTCCCACATGGTGAATATCGTGGCCATTCTGGAGCAGGCGGACAGCGAGAGCCTGATTCTGTTCGATGAGCTGGGCGCCGGTACGGACCCGGTGGAGGGGGCTGCCCTGGCCGCCGCCGTGATCGACTCCGCCCGGGCCATGGGCGCCCGGGTGGCCGCCACCACCCACTATGCGGAGCTGAAGGTGTACGCCATGTCCACCCCCGGGGTGGAGAACGCCTCCTGCGAATTCGACGTGGAGACCCTTGCCCCTACCTACCGGGTGCTCATCGGAATCCCGGGCAAGTCCAATGCTTTTGCCATCTCCAGGAGGCTGGGGCTGCCGGACTACATCATTCAGAAGGCCGCCGACCGCATCGATGCGGAAAACGTGCGCTTTGAGGATGTGCTCAGCCAGCTGGAAGTGCAGCGCCAGGCCATGGAGAAGGAGAAGGAGCAGGCGGCCCTGCTGCGCCGGGAGATGGAAGAGGCCCGGGCGGAGGCGGACCGCTACCGGGAGCGCATGGAGGAGGAGCGGCGGCGCGCCACCGAAAAGGCCGGCGCCGAGGCCCGCCATATCATCCAGGAGGCCCGGGATACCGCGGACCGGGTGTTCAAAGAGCTCAATGAGATGCGCCGCCGCCAGGAGCAGGCCACAGCCTGGATCGACGACAACGAGCAGCGGGCGGACCTGCGCCGCCAGCTCAACGAGGCGGAGAACGCCCTGGGCGGCTCCGCCCCCAGAATCGCCCCGCCGCCTCCCACCCGGGACGCCGTGGCCGGCGATGTGGTGGAGCTGGTGAAGATGGGCGTGCAGGCGGATGTCACCGGCGTCAACAAGGACGGGACCCTGCAGCTTCAGGCGGGAGCCCTGAAGCTCAAGGCCCGCCAGGATGAGGTGCGCGTGCTGGAGGAGGCCACCCGGCGCAAGCAGCAGAGCGCCAGGGACAAGGCGAAGCAGCGCACGGTGGCCGCGGTGCAGCGGCCGGTCCGCCTGGGCCCGGTGAAGGCGGAGCTGGACCTGCGCGGCATGATGACCGACGAGGCGCTCAACGCCGTGGACCTCTTTCTGGATAACGCCCTGCTGGGCAAGCTGGAGACGGTGACCATTATCCACGGCAAGGGCACCGGTGTGCTGCGCAAGGCGGTGCGGGCCCATCTGAAGGGCAGCCGCTACGTGAAGGAGTTCCGCCCCGGCGTCTATGGCGAGGGGGAGGACGGCGTGACGGTGGTCACGCTGAGGTAGGAAAAAGAGCGCCCGGCGGGCGCGGATTTGTTCAAAATGTAGTTGACGCAAAGTGGAAAATTTGCTATCCTTATCATGTTAAGGTGTAAGAAGATCAGGGGTGTTTCTGCAGCACCGCAATTTGTATCATATGGAGGGACCATTCATGTTCATGAAGGAAACCGTCGTCAACAACCAGGTCGGTCTGCACGCCCGGCCGGCTACGTTCTTCATTCAGAAGGCCAACGAGTTCAAAAGCTCCATCTGGGTCGAGAAGGATGAGCGCCGCGTGAATGCCAAGAGCCTTCTGGGCGTTCTCTCACTGGGTATCGTGAAGGGCACCTCTATTACGCTGATCGGCGACGGCCCCGATGAGGAGGCCGCGGTCAACGCGCTGGTGGAGCTGATTAACACCGACTTTTCTGAATAAGCCGCATAAGAGAGAAAAGGCGCCGCGAGTGTGCGCAATGTCCGTGTCCTATGGACATTGTGTGCGCGTGGCGG
>CAKUHW010000354.1 GCA_934659415.1 uncultured Oscillospiraceae bacterium | reverse complement strand
GATCCCGCGCGTTGCCCAGCCACACATCCGTGCCGTGGGTAAAGCCGGAAATTCTCAGCAGCGTGTCGATCTGGGTCGGCTGGGTCTCCTCCAGCACGCCGCGGGTGAAGCGCGTGTTGAACTCCGGTATGGCCACCGCCCCCGTGGGGCCCAGGTACGGATCATCCACAAAGCCCAGCTTTTCGGAAGAGGTAAACAGACTCATGGTGTCCTGATCATCCAGGGGAATCTTCGTCGGATCCACCCCAGTAAGGTCCTGCAGCATCCGGATCATGGTGGGGTCATCATGCCCCAGCATATCCAGCTTCAGCAGATTGGACTCCATCTTGTGGTAGTCAAAATGAGTCGTGATGATGTCGGATTCCTTCTTGTCCGCCGGATGCTGCACCGGGCAGAAATCATAGATCTCCTTATCCTGGGGAATGACCACCATACCGCCGGGGTGCTGGCCCGTGGTGCGCTTTACATCCACGCAGCCTCTGGCCAGCCGCAGCACCTCGGCAAAGGGCACGCCGGTCCTTCCCACCAGCTCCAGGTACTTTTTCGCATAGCCGATGGCCGTTTTCTCCGCCACAGTACCGATGGTACCGGCTCGGAACACATGATCCTGTCCGAACAGCTCAAAGGTATAGCGGTGGGCCTTGGACTGATATTCGCCGGAAAAGTTCAAATCGATATCGGGTACCTTATCCCCGCCGAAACCCAGGAAGGTCTCGAAGGGAATGTTGAAACCGTCCTTCTCGTAAGGGGTTCCGCAGACGGGGCAGTTCATGTCCGGCATATCCGCGCCGCAGCCGTAGCCATGGGCCGGGCCGTAGTCAAAGTCGCTGTGCTTGCAGTTCGGACAGCGGTAATGGGGCGGCAGGGCGTTCACCTCGGTAATGCCGGACATATAGGCCACCAGGGACGAGCCCACGGAGCCCCGGGAGCCCACCAGATAGCCATGCTCCAGAGAGTTCTGCACCAGCTTCTGCGCCGACATATAGATCACGTCATACTCACAGCGGATGATATCGCCCAGCTCGTCCTCGATGCGCTTCACCACGATCTCCGGCGGGTCCTCCCCGTACAGGCGGTGGGCCTTCCCCCACACCAGGTCCCGGAGCTCACCGTCCGAGTTTTCCAGCTTCGGCGCGAAAAGTCCGTCCGGCAGCGGGTGAATGTCGCCCACCCAATCCGCCACCTGCCTGGGCGCGTCGATCACCACCCGGTGGGCGGTCTCCTCTCCCAGATAGGAAAACTCCTTGAGCATCTCGTCCGTGGTGCGGAAATAGAGCGGGTTGGGCGAATCGGCATCCTCAAACTCCTTGGCCGCAAGGAGCACATGCCGGTAGACCTCTTCCTCTGGGTCCATAAAATGGACATCTCCCGTGGCGCACACCGGCTTGCCGAGGCGGTCTCCCAGGGCGACCACTCTGCGGTTGAAATCCCGCAGGTCTCCCAATCCCCGGGCGATGCACTTCCCCTCCCGGTCCGGACGCAGCATATAGGCGTTGTTGGACAGCGGCTGGATCTCCAGATAATCGTACCAGGCCGCAATGCGTTCCAGCTCCCGGTCATCCTTGCCGTCCACCACGGCGCGGAACAGCTCGCCCGCCTCGCAGGCCGAGCCGATGATCAGCCCCTCCCGGTTCTCGTTGATCAGCGATTTCGGCATAATGGGAAACCGGTTGAAGTGCTCCAGATGAGACAGCGACACCAGCTTATAGAGATTGCGCAGACCCGTCTGGTCCTTGGCCAGCAGGATCAGGTGATAGGCGCTGCGGCGGCCGCGGCAGCCGCGCCTTCTCCCGCTCAGCGCCCCATTGATCTGCTCCGTTCCGGTA
>CAKUHW010000353.1 GCA_934659415.1 uncultured Oscillospiraceae bacterium | reverse complement strand
ACCATTACCTGTGCGTGTGGCAACGTGATCGAGACTGGCTCGACCAAGAAGGACATCAAGGTGGAAGTCTGCTCCAAGTGTCACCCCTTCTACACTGGCAAACAGAAAGTGGTGGACTCCGGCGGGCGTGTCAGCCGCTTCAACAAGAAGTTCGGTCTGGAGTAATTATGTCTTTCGGAAAGGGCTCATGTCGTGTGACATGGGCCCTTTTTGTATCTGTGCGCCCCGGGCGCATATACTGAAACTGTAAAACAGAAAGGGAGGTCCTTACCATGCGCAAGTTTGAAGCCATCGACCCCAAAAGCTTGACCTTAGCCCCCTTCCGGGCCATCGACGAGCAGTGGATGCTCATCACCGCCGGCACGGCGGAGCACTGCAACACGATGACAGCCTCCTGGGGCGGCCTGGGCACCCTGTGGAACCTGCCCATGGCCACCTGCTATATCCGGCCCCAGCGCTACACCAGGCAGTTTGTGGACGAGTGCGAATATTTTACCCTGAGCTTTCTCCCGGAGAAATACCGCAAGGCGCTCTCGCTGTGCGGCCGGGAGAGCGGCCGCGACATGGACAAGGTGAAGGCCTGCGGCTTCACCGTGGCCCGTGCGGCCTGCGGCGCGCCCTACTTCGAGCAGGCGGAGCTGGTGCTGGTGTGCCGCAAGCGCTATGTCCAGGCCCTGGACGGAAGCGCTGTGCCGGAGGACGTGAAGAAGCGCTGCTATCCGGCGGAGGATTACCACATCATGTATTTCGGAGAGGTGGTGGAGGTGCTGCGCAGGCAGTGATCTCCAGTCGGCCTCTCCCGGAGGTAATTTATGTTTGAAGAACAGCAACTGATGAAAATAAACCGCGCCGTGCTGGTGGGGCTGTCCGCCCCCCGGCTCAGCCGGGAGGAAAACGCCACGGAGCAGTCCATGGAGGAGCTGGCCGCCCTGCTGGAGACGGCGGGGGGCACCTGCCTGGGCACCGTGCTGCAGAACAAGGCCGACCCGGACCCCCGCACCTTCATCGGCGAGGGCAAGACCCGGGAGGTGCGTGACCTGGTCCAGAGTCTGGAGGCGGATATGGTCATCTTCGACAATCCCCTCTCCCCGTCCCAGCAGCGGGCCCTCACGGAGGAGCTGGAGGTGACGGTCATCGACCGGGCGGGCCTCATCCTGGACATCTTCGCCCAGCGGGCCCGCACCAGCGAGGGGCGGCTCCAGGTGGAGCTGGCCCAGTACCAGTACCTGCTGCCCCGGCTCACCGGCATGTGGAAGCATCTGGAGCGGCAGGAGGGCGCCATCGGCACCCGCGGCCCCGGCGAGACCCAGCTGGAGTCGGACCGGCGGCATATCCGCCAGCGGATCTCCCGCCTGGAGGGGGAGCTGAAGGACGTGCGCCGGGTGCGGGCCACCCAGCGGGAGCGGCGGGAGAAGAACGAGGTGCCGGTGGTGGCCATCGTGGGGTATACCAACGCGGGCAAATCTACCCTGCTCAACGCCCTCACCGGCTCGGACATCCCCGCCAACGACCGCCTGTTCGACACCCTGGACACCACCACCCGCACCCTGGTCCTGTCGGACACCTGCACCGCCCTCATCTCCGACACGGTGGGCTTTATCTCCAAGCTGCCCCACCAGCTGGTGGACGCCTTCAAGGCTACCCTGGAGGAGCTGACCTACGCCGACCTGCTCCTCCATGTGATCGACGCCTCCGACCCCCTCTGGCGGGAGCAGGCGGAGGTGGTGGACAGGCTGATCGAGGAACTGGGGGCCTCCGCCACGCCCCGGCTGGAGGTGTTCAACAAGTGCGACCGCTTCCCCGGGGACATCCTGCCCCGGGGGGAGGAC
>CAKUHW010000352.1 GCA_934659415.1 uncultured Oscillospiraceae bacterium | reverse complement strand
CTCCTCAACTGAAATAGCCGAGCCTGCGCTCAATCCGTCCGAACAGAAGGGTGAGCAGACCCACAAAGATAAGGTAATACACCGCCGTGTAGAACAGCGGCCAGGTGATGCCCTGGGAGGTCAGAAAGCTCTCGCCGGCCTTGATGATCTCCGTGATGGCGATCACCCGGGCCAGGGATGTGTCCTTCACCAGGGTGATGATCTCATTGGACATGGGGGGGACGATCCGCTTGATCATCTGCAGCAGCGTCACCTTGAAAAAGATCTGTCTGCGGGTCATGCCCAGCACCTGCCCCGCCTCCCGCTGCCCGGCGGGCACGCCCTCGATCCCGCCCCGGTAGATCACGGAGAAGTAGCAGGCGTAGTTGAGCACGAAGGCCGCCACACAGGCAAACATCCGCCCGTTGCTCAGGCAGTTCCAGGGGTTGAAGGAAAACCACTTGCCGGGGCCGTAGAAGATGACGATGAGCTGCAGCATCAGCGGCGTGCCCCGGATGACCCACACCAGAAGCCCCAGCAGGGCGCTCACCGGCCGCAGGGCGGCCAGCCGGGGGAACCGGCGGCAGCGGCGCAGCGGGGCCCACTTGCTCATGGTGCCGAAGGCGATGAGCAGCCCCAGGGGCAGGGAGAAGAGGAGCGTGAGGAAAAAGAGCTCCGCTGCCTGGGCGCACCCCCGGAGTATGGCTTGTGTGACGATCCAGAACATATCCCGTTCCCTCTCTCTCCCGCGCCGCCCGGGGCCCGGTTATTTGGTGACCACTACCTGCGCGTTCTCGCAGTAGGCGTTGGAGCACTCCATGGCGGCCAGGACCCCCTCGGTGAGGGTCATGCCGTTCCACACCGCGTCGATGGTCCTGCCGTCCAGCTCGTCCACCTTGCGGTCCCAGCTGATGACCACAAATTCGATCTCTACCCCCAGCTTGTCCGCCACCAGCTTTGCCATGTCCGCGTCAAAGCCGATCCCCTCCCCGCTGCCGGGGGTCTCCTCGTAGTCCATGGGGGCGAAGTCGGTGATGCCCACCACCAGGGTGCCCTTGTCCTGGATGTAGGCCACATCGCCGCCGGCATCGGCGGCGGGGTACTCTGCGGCGGGCTGCTCCAGCACCGCCTCCTGCACACCGTAGGTCCTGGCCGCAGCCTGCAGGGTGCCGTCGGCCCAGGCCTCGCTGAGCACCGCGTTGATGTAGGCCGCCAGGTCGCTGCCCTTGCGGCAGCCCACGCCGTACTGCTCGGAGTTCAGCTTCTGGTCTGTGACCTTGATATCGGGGTAGCTGGTGCCCTCACCCACCATGGCCCCGGCCATGAGCAGGTCGATGATGGCCGCCCCGGCGCTGCCGGAGTCCACCTCCATCAGGGCCTTGGCCTGGCTGTCCACCGAGATGATCTCGTAGCCGTTGGCCTTGGCTACCTCCTCCCCGGCGGAGCCTGCCTCCACCGCGTACACGGTCTTCTTTTCCCCGCAGCCCGCCAGAGACAGCGCGGTGAGCAGCGCCAGAGACAGCGCGGCAATTTTTTTCATAAGCTTCATGGTTGGTTCCTCCCGCGGTATTTTGTTTAGCTCTTTAGCATGGTAGTATGCTACCACAATAAATTCTCTTTGTAAAGACCAAATCGGGCTGTACCCAGAAATTTTCGCTCTTGCACAAAATTCCCCAGGGTGTTATGCTGTAAAAGTCGTAAAATTCATCTATAGCAGTCCCCGCCAGGCGGGGCCACGGAGGAGCAGGACCCATGCAGAAACCGATCTCTACCCAAGACCTCGCCGCCCGGATGACGGCCATCCTGTCCGCCCCGCTGGTACAGGGGGGCGACCCCACCCAGCCCAACCTCACCTTTCACTCCGCCCTGGAC
>CAKUHW010000351.1 GCA_934659415.1 uncultured Oscillospiraceae bacterium | reverse complement strand
ACCGTACCCGTGGAGTTCTGGCTGGCCGCCAGACAGGCGGTGGAGCAGATCCATCCCGGCATGATCTGGCTGGGGGAGAGCGTGCATCTCAGCCACATCCGGACCTTCCGGGAGCAGGGCCTGTACGCGGCCACTGATACAGAGCTTTTCGACGCATTTGACATTCTCTACCCTTACGACATCTGGCCGCTGTACGACGGCTGTACCCGGGGCGAGCTGCCTCTCAGCCGCTATTTTGACACAGTCAGCGCCCAGGAGCTGTCCTTCCGCACCGAGTACAACAAGCTCTCCTGCCTGGAAAACCACGACCAGACCAGAGCTGCAGCCAGGTTCCCCGGTCTGCCCTCTCTTCTGGCCTGGACTGCCCTCAGCTATTTCAAAAAGGGTGCCGTGCTTCTCTACGCCGGGCAGGAGGTCTGCGCGAAGCATACCCCCTCGCTTTTCGAGCGGGAGCCCATAGACTGGGCCGGCGGAGAGGACATCAGTCCCTTCCTCGCCAGGCTGGCAGAGATAAAGAAGCGCCTGCCTGCCGATGCCCTGTTTCAGGCCGCCGCAGACGACAGTCAGGGCATTGTCTGCGCCTCTTACATTGGCCCGGGCCAGCGGGTCGTCGGCGTCTTCCCCCTGTGCGGCACAGCCGGGACCATCGACGTCCCTCTGGCGGACGGGGACTACCGGGATGCGATCGCAGGCGGGACGCTCTCCGTGCGGGACGGCCATCTGTCTGTCTCCTGCCCGGTCATTCTCTTCTCCTGAATAAGCTGTCCCTGGCAATAGATCCCCCCGCCGCATAGGATGGGCAAAGGAGGGTCTCCCATGCCTACCATCTACCTGTCCCCATCTACGCAGGAAAACAATCTCTATGTCAGCGGCGGCAGCGAAGAAGAGTGGATGAACCGCCTGGCCGACGCCATGGTCCCCTATCTGGACGCCTCCGGCATCCAGTACGCGCGCAACACTCCGGACATGACCGCGGCCAGCTCTATCCGGGCTTCCAACGCGGGCAGCTACGACCTGCACCTTGCTCTGCACTCCAACGCCGCCCCCTCCGGCCGATACGGTCAGGTCCGCGGGATTCTTGTGTTCTATTACCCGGGCAGCACCAACGGGAAGCGGGCGGCCGATATCGTCGCGGACAATCTGAAGGCGATCTATCCCCTGCCGGATAAGGTCCGCGCGGAGGCCACCACCGCCATCGGCGAAGTGCGTCAGCCCCGGGCCCCCTCCGTTTTCCTTGAACTGGGCTACCATGACAATCGGGATGACGCCGCCTGGATCAAAGGCAATCTGGACGAGATCGCCCGCAATCTCGTCCTGTCCCTCACGGAATACTTCGGCATACCGTTCCTGTATCCCAATACTCCCCGTCAGGGCGTCGTTGATGTGAACTGGGGCTACCTGAACATCCGCGCCCGCCCCTCTGCCTCTGCTCCGGTGCTGGCTAAGGCCTACGATGGAGCCAGACTCACGATCGTCAATCAGTGGCAGGGCTGGTATCTGGTCCGCTTTGACGGCGTGGAGGGCTACGCCAGCAGCGACTTTATCACCCTTTTATGAATGCCGCGCCGCACATCCCCGCGGGCCGTATCTGGCTGCCTGTGCATGATCTTCCCTCTGCCCTCGCCGCACTGCGGCTGCTCTCCGCGCTGTGCCCGGACCCGGCCGCGGCTCCGCCCCCCTCTTCCGCGGGCATGGACACGGTCTGACCCGGGTGCCGGAAAGCGCTCCTGCCCCGGCGTTTTGCCCCGGATACAAAAAACCAATATTTTTTCAATTTGCCTCTTGCATTTCCGCCAAGCCTGTGCTATTATATCCAAGGCTCAGGTGAGCCGTTTCAATATCCGGGTGTGGCGAAGTTTGGTAT
>CAKUHW010000350.1 GCA_934659415.1 uncultured Oscillospiraceae bacterium | reverse complement strand
CATTATACTTGCTTGTCCACAAAAGAAGATACAGATATAATGCAACTGTCACGGAAATGCATTTCTGATCATTTGAAAATTTGTAAAGATGTTAAGGAGGATCCCGTATGACCAGTGTTGCTGTATCTGCAATCGCAATCGTTCTGGGAATCGCGGCGTTTATTCTGTTGGCGTATCGGGGGCTGAACCCGATCCTTGGCTGCCTGATTGCGGCGCTCATTGTGGGGCTCACCTGCGAGGGCGGTATCGGAACTGCGATTTTTACCACCTTCATGAATCAGGCCATTACGTTTATGAGCTCTATTCTGCTCCTGATCGTGGTCGGAGGTCTGCTGTCCGCCGTACTGGAGGTCACCCATACTACGGATGCCCTGGCTAACGGCATTATCCGGATGCTGGGCAACAACTCCATACCGGTCATTATTTTCATCATGACCGGCCTGCTGTGCTTCCTGGGTGTCGGTTCCTACCAGTTTATTGTGGCGCCGATCGCTCTGGGCCTGCTGAAAAAGGCGAACTTGCCCAGGCGGGTCGGACTGATCGCCATGATGGTGGCCTACAATGCGGTGACCTACTGCCTGCCCGGCACCTCTGTTACCCCGAATATTCTGCCTACGGCTATTCTCAAGACAAACCTCTATGCCGGTGCCGGTGTCGGCGTTTTCGCCTTTGTGATCGCAACTGTCCTTGGTCTTGGCTACGTGTACTGGCTGCTGAAGGACGCCAAAAAGCAGGGGGCCGGGTTTGAACTGTCACTGGAAGGCCCCGGTATGGCAGGGCCCGGGCCGAAGGAGGACCGCGGTGAGCAGAAGACTCCCCCTTTCTGGACCGCTATTGTCGCCGTGGTGCTTCTGTTTGTGCTGTGCTTTGTATTTTCCATGGTAAAATCCCTGGGTCTGGATGCCACACAGGCGGTCATTCTGGCGCAGGTCATCACCGCTCTGTGGGCGCTGATCGTCAACTTTAAGTACATGGATCGCGCCAGCTGGCTGCGTAAGATCTCTGCCGGTACCGTTGCCGTGATTCCCCTGGCAGTCATGCTGGGCTTTATCTCCGGCTTCGGAGCTGTAGTCCAGAGCACGGCTGCCTTCAAGGGGCTGCTGGGCGCCATCACCTCTATGAATGCCAGTCCCTATCTGCTCACCTTCATCGGCGTTGCCGTGCTGGCCGCCTGCATGGGCAATGGCACCGGTGCGCTGGCTATGGTCCTGGGTGCGCTGGCTCCGACTCTCGCCACTGCCGATGTAAATCTGGGTGCAGTCCACCGGATCGCCACAGTCACCGCCTCCACGCTGGATTCCATGCCCCATTGCACCAATGTCTGTGTCTCCCTGCAGGTGTTTGGAACCACCCATAAGCAGAGCTATAAGTACGTATTTGTAAGCACCGTGGTCATCCCGCTGATCTATGCCGCACTGACCACCCTGCTGTGCATGATCCTTTATTGACAAAGCGAGGGACAGTATGGATACGCAGAAGGCAAAGAAATTCAACACGGATGATATTTTTCAGGTCATTGATGCATGGACCGATGAGACCGTAAGGAGAAAGCTGGAGGAGCAGCAGACCAGGCTCAGCAAGCAGCTTGTCCCGGAGCTGAAGCTGGAGCTGGCTGTGAAGGAGCTGCAGGAGCGGACCCTGGCCCGTATGGAGAGCGACCATGCCGTGCGCAACCTGGCAGCTAAATTCGTGCAGTCTCTTAAGGGGGGGCTGTTCGAAGACGCATATCAGTGTTTTGCTCTGGATACCGCGGACACCTGGGCTGCGATCGAGAAGTACGGCGTCTATAAGGGTGCGGAAAAGCTGCGGGAGTATTTTGTGGACTACTACGGGAAGCTGGGCGGCGGCGAGGGCTGCTTTATTGAGC
>CAKUHW010000349.1 GCA_934659415.1 uncultured Oscillospiraceae bacterium | reverse complement strand
CACCAGACCGTCCTCGTGGACCGGCAGCAGCGTGACCTCAAAGCCCTCCTTCTTCAGCCGGTCCAAGGTGTGGAGCACCGCGTGATGCTCAAACGCGGTGGAAATGATGTGCTTTTTCCCCTTGCGCGCGCCGATGGCCGCCGCACTGCGCAGCGCCTGATTGTCCGCCTCGCTCCCACCGGAGGTGAAGGTGATCTCCCCCGCCTGACAGCCGAGGCAGGCCGCCACCTTCTCCCGGGCCGCCAGAAGCGCCTCGGCCGCCGCCTGGCCCACCGAGTGCAGGCTTGAGGGGTTCCCGTAGGTCGTGCGCAGGCAGGACTCCAGCGCCGACAGGGCCGTGGGGCTCATCGCCGTAGTGGCCGCGTTGTCCGCATATACTTTCATGGTTACCATCTCCATATTCCTGTTAGTAGATACCGCCGCCCGCAAAGTCCGGGCAGCGCAATGCATACCAAGATCCTATGTATTTGTTATACGGTATAATTCCTATTTTGTCAATAGGTTTTATCGGAAAACATCTGCAAAAAATATTTACCCCCGGGCCGCCCTCCGGAGTATTCCCCGGAGGACAGCCTTGGGGCGCCTTCTTCTATTCGCCGCTCTCCGTCTCCAGCGCCTGCGGCTGCGCCTCCAGCAGGCGGTTCCTGCCGAAGCCGACCCTGCGGTAATAGAGGAAGATCGCCGCGCTGCAGACCAGCCAGCCGGCGGGATAGCCCAGCGCGAGAGGGAGGATCTCATTGCAGATCCTGGACATGAAAAACAGGTAGATCTGACGGAACACCACGAAGGAGGACAGCATGATCACCATAGGAGCCCTGCTGTTGCCTGCCCCCCGCAGGGCTCCGGCGACGATCTGGTTGAACCCGCACAGCACATAGAACGGCGTGAGCCAGCGCAGGAACAGCGTTCCGTATCGGATCACCTCGGTCTCGGCATTGAAGAACGCCACCACCCCGGGGGCAAAGGCCACAATGGCCACCGACAGGGCCGCCGTGCAGATAAGGGCCATAAGCTGGGCCGTCCACATTCCCTTTTTCGCCCGGTTTGTCTGCCCAGCGCCCAGGTTCTGGGCGACAAAAGTGGTAGAAGCCATGGCGATGGACTGCATGGGCAGCAGCGCCAGCTGGTCCACCTTGTTGTACGCCGTCCAGCCGGACATACAGTTTGCGCCGAACTGGTTGATGTAGGACTGGACGAACACGTTGGAAAAGGCGGTGACCGCCATCTGGAGTCCGGCGGGCAGTCCCACGAAGACGATCTTTTTCAGCGTCTCCCAGTGGAGCGCCAGGCAGCGCAGCCGAAGCCTGACCCAGGAATCGCTGCGCATCAGCACGATCAGCACCAGCGCCGCAGACACGAACTGGGCGATGATCGTAGCCAGCGCCACCCCCTCCACACCCATGTGAAGCTTCAGCACAAAATACAGATCCAGCACCGTGTTCAGCACAGCGCACACCAGGAGGAAGCAGAAGGGCCTGCGGGAGTCACCCACCGCCCGCAGGATGCCGGACCCCATATTGTAGACCATCAGGCCCAGAATGCCCGCAAAGTAAATGTAGAGATAGCCGGAGGCATCCCCCATGACCTCGGCGGGCGTATTCATCAGGCGGAGCATCAGCGGCGTAAAGCCGATCCCGACCCCGGTGAAGAGCAGCCCCATAAGCAGCGTCAGGAGCATGGCGGTATGGACGGCGTCCTTCACCTGCCGCTCCTCTCTGGCGCCGTAGTACTGGGAGATCACGGCGCCGGCGCCGCTTGCCAGACCGGTAAAAAAGCCGATCAGTGTGTTGACGATGGGTCCCACGGAGCCGACTGCGGAAAACGCCTCATTGCTCACATAATTGCCTACCACCCAGGTGTCCACCATGTTGTAAAGC
>CAKUHW010000348.1 GCA_934659415.1 uncultured Oscillospiraceae bacterium | reverse complement strand
CTCGGTCACCTCGCGGCTCTGACATGCCACCGGCATGTCATTCACTACCGCTCGGCCGCTTCGCTACCCTTTGCACAGGGGGGTTGGCAAGACCTTTGGCCTGCCGTCCTACCCGTAGCGGCCTGTCAAGAAAAATCAGGCGGGCCGCGGAGCTTTGAGACCGTAGGGGCGGGTATCATCCGCCCGCCTTTGAACTTCCCCCTCGCTTCGCGCTGAGAAGGCCCGCTCCGCGATTTTGCGGAGCGGGCTCAGGCCGTCAAAAAACTTAAGAACGTTTTTTGACGGGTGAGTTGCAGTCCGCTGCGCGCACTCAATGTCCATGAGACGCGGACATTTCGCACACTTGCGGCCTGAGAAGTGTTTTCCGCCACGCACATGTCGCGGCGGAAAACGGATTTCACTGTTTTCGCCGCTGCGGCGGCGAACTCTGCGAGGCTTTTTTGACAGTCTCAGCCCGCCCCGCGGTCTCGCGGGGCGGGCTTAAAGTTATCTCTGCGCTGTGTTTACTTCAGGTGCCAGATATCGGCGTTGTACTGGGCGATGGTGCGGTCGCTGGAGAAGAAGCCGCTGCGGGCGGTGTTGATCACCATTTTGGCGGCCCAGGCGGAGCGGTTGCCGTAGTCGGCAATGGCCCGGTCCCGCACGGCGATATAGTCCTCCGCGTCCAGAAGGGCCATGAACCAGTCCTTGCCCTTCAGGTCGTTCCACAGGGCGGTGAGGGCCTCCTCATCGCCGATGGCGCGCATGGCGGGGGACACGACAAAGTCCACCAGCCGGCGCACGGCGGGCCGCTCGTAGTACTGGCAGGCATGGTAGCCGCCGGAGGCGTACAGGCCGATGACCTGGTCGCTGGAGGCGCCGAAGGTGTAGATATTCTCCGGCCCCACCAGCTGGGCGATCTCCACATTGGCCCCGTCCAGGGTGCCCAGGGTCACCGCGCCGTTGGCCATGAACTTCATGTTGCCCGTGCCCGAGGCCTCCTTGGAGGCCAGGGAGATCTGCTCGGACAGATCTGCGGCGGGGATGATCCGCTCGGCCCAGGTGACGTTGTAGTTTTCCACCATCACCACCCGCAGCCAGGGGCGCACCTGGGGGTCGGCCTCGATGAGCCGGCGCAGGCACAGGATCAGGTGGATGATGTGCTTTGCCATCACATAGGCCGGGGCGGCCTTGGCCCCGAAGAGCACGGTGATGGGCCGGGGGGGCAGAATGCCCGCCTTGATGTCCAGATACTTGCGGATGACGTACAGGGCGTTCATCTGCTGCCGCTTGTACTCATGCAGGCGCTTCACCTGCACGTCAAACACGGACTCCGGGTCCAGCTCCACCCCCTGGCGGGCCTTGAGGGCGGCGCACAGGGCGATCTTGTTCTCCCGCTTGACCTCCAGCACCCGCCGCAGCACCTGTCCGTCCCCGGCAAAGGCGGCAAAGCCTTCCAGCTGCCCGGCGTCCCGCCGCCAGCCGTCCCCCAGGCACTCGTCCAGCAGGGCTGCCAGGGCGGGGTCGCACACCTCCAGCCACCGGCGGAAGGTGACGCCGTTGGTCTTGTTGTTGAACTTCTCCGGATACACATCGGCAAAGGGCTTCAGGGCGCTGCGCTTGAGAATCTCCGTGTGGAGGGCGGCCACGCCGTTGACGGAGTAGCCGTAGTGGATATCCAGCCGGGCCATGTGGACGGTGTCGCCGCCGTCGATGATGGCCAGGTCCTCCCGGCCGGGGAACACGGCCTTGGCCCGGCGGTCGATCTCCCGCAGGATGGGCTCCAGCTGGGGGGCCACCCGGCGGATGTGCGCCATGGGCCACTTCTCCAGGGCCTCGGCCAGGATGGTGTGGTTGGTGTAGGCGCAGGCGTGGGCCACCTGGTGCAGGGCCTGGTCCATGCTCAGC
>CAKUHW010000347.1 GCA_934659415.1 uncultured Oscillospiraceae bacterium | reverse complement strand
GCCTGGGGCAGCGCCTGCGCCCGGACCACAAGCACCACCGCCCCGCCGCCGATGAACAGCAGCGCCATCAGCGGCACCAGCAGCTCGCTGAGCTGTCCCACCCGCCGGATCCCGCCCACCAGAATCACCGCCGTCGCCGCCGCCAGGACCACGCCTACGGCCAGTCTGTCCGCTCCGGTGAGGGCGTGCAGGGAGGTGGCAATGGAGTTTGCCTGGGCAAGATTACCCCCGCAGAGGGTCTCGCACACACACAGGACGGCATAGACCCGGGCCAGGCCACGCAGATGCAGCCCGCGCTCCATATAGGCCATGGGTCCGCCCCGCCAGAGACCGTCCGGTCCCCGCTCCCTGTGGCGCACGGCGAGGGTCTTCTCCGCGCAGCCGGTCATCATGCCCAGAAAAGCCGACGCCCACATCCAGAATACCGCCCCGGGCCCGCCGTAAAAAATAGCCGCCGCCACGCCGGCCACGGAGCCGGTGCCGATGGTGGCCGCCAGGGCAGTGGACAGGGCCTGCAGCTGGGTCACGCCGCTGCCCCTCCCCTTCCGCCGCCGCAGGAGGGACCCCGCCGACGTCCGCCACCACAGGGGAAAGCGAAACAGCTGAAAAAAGCCGGTACGGACGGAGTAGTAGCCGCCCACCAGAAGAAAGGCCGCCAGCAGCGGGCCGCCCCACAAAAAGCCGCTGAGGCCGGAGATAACAGACACCTGCGCACACCCCCTCTACAAATCAGGAGTATGCGCAGGTGCGCTGCGTTATGCACAGAGGGCCAGGGCGGGAGAGAGCGCGCCGGCAACGGCAAGGGTCAGCAGCGCCAGCAGCAGCACCGCCAGCTTGCCCCACAGACGGCGGCGCACGGCCCGGGGCATCATATCATTCCGCCAGCAGCTTGCCCAGCTCCCGGCAGGCCGCAAGCACATCGCCGTCAGGCGTCCCGGAGCAGATCACGCTGTCGCAGGCCAGGTCGATGCCCGCCCCGGCGCAGTCCTCCTCCCAGGTGCGCATCCACTCGCCATCGCCCCAGCCGTAGGAGCCGAACAGGGCCACCTTCTTGCCGCCCAGGCTGCCCTTGACGGTCTGGAACATGGGGTCGAACTCCGCCTCCTCCAGCACCTCGGCCCCCATGGCGGGGCAGCCCATGGCCACGCCGGTGAGATCGGACAGCGTACCGGCGTCCACCTGGTCCGGAGTCAGCAGGACCACCTCAGCCCCGGCCTCCTTCATTCCCTCCAGCACAGCCTCGGCCATCGACTGGGTGTTGCCGGTACCGCTCCAATAGATCACTGCAGTTTTGCTCATTTGAATAACTTCCCTTCCATATGTTTTATCCAGCCACGGCCAACTTGTCCAGCCCGCAGCCCTGCGCCATGCGCCGGCAGTAGTCCGCTGTACACGCACCGTACCGCCGGAACAGCGCCTGCGCCTGCGCCTCGTCCCCGTAGACCTTCCAGAGCCCCGCGCATTTGAAGTTGGCCGCCCGGTTCTCGATAAAGCCCTTCACATCCTCCGGCGGATAGCCCAGAAACAGCCCTACCTCGTGGGGAAACGCCCCCTCTGCCCGCAGCCGTCTGGCCAGCTCGGCCACGCACCGTCCGGCATTTCCCGGGCGGTAGCCCGCATCGGCAAGGAGCTGCGCGGCCAGAGTGTCCGCCAGGTCCCGGCTCAGCCGGTCCGGCCGGTAGAGGTACAGCGTGGCCCGGCGGCCGAAGCGCATGGGCAGCAGATACAGCCCCTTGGGCACAAGGCGGCGGTTCAGCGCGCGAATCTCCGCCAGCAGCTTCTCCCGGCTGTCATAGGCGCAGGAGAACAGGCTTCCCGTCTTGATCCCCGCCAGAGTGGGCGCGCACTGGCGCACCATCAGCTCATCCGACACGCTCGGCCTCCTCCCTGCC
>CAKUHW010000346.1 GCA_934659415.1 uncultured Oscillospiraceae bacterium | reverse complement strand
GGGAGACCATGACCACGATGGCGCAGCAGCCGATGAACACGCCCAGGACGGTGAGAAAGGTTCGGGACTTGCGCCGCTTGAGGTTCTGCAGGCACATGTGCAGAATATCGCTCTTGCGCATGGGTCAGTCCTCCTTCCCTCCTGCGCCCACGGAAGCGGTATCCTTGGGGTCAGCGCCGTCATCGTCCCAGTCGTCCCACTCGGAGGCGGTCTGGGCGGCAGCGGCCTTCTTTTTCCTGCCCTTGTTCACGCACACGATCACGATCACTGCCACGGCGGCCGCGCCCACGCCGATGAGCACCCACACCCACCACTTCAGGCCGGTGTTCTCCGGAACGGGGTCAATGGGATCGACGGGGTCGTCGGGGTAAATGGGGCCGGGCATATCCATGACGGACAGCTTCATCGGGAACTCCCGGGTGACCGTCTTGGCGTTGGCGTCCTCATAGGTGATGGTGATGGTCAGGTCGATGTCCCCTGCGGACCAGGGGGTCACCACGAAGCTGATGTTGCCGGTCTTGCCGGACTCAAAGTTGCCCAGGTACTGGGACTCCTGCAGCACGTCCACATCTCCGGAGATGGAGGCCTCCACGTTGGAGATGTCCCCTTTGCCCTTGTTCACATAGGTCATGGTGATGGTGGTCTCATAGCCGGCGTAGGCCGTATCGAAAAGGGAGGGCTCGCCGAACTCCAGCCGGTCGGGCTGATAGACGGGGATGGACAGGCTGATATCCGAAGAGGAGGAGGAGCGGCTGCCGCCGTCCACATACTCATAGCGGAAGGAGAGGCTGACGGTCTGGGCGCCGGTGCGGGCGGTGGCCAGGGTCTGGAGGGGGACCTCCTGGGTCATGCTGCCCCCGGCGGGGATGGAGCTGTAGTAGAAGGTGTTGGTGGAGCCGTTGATGGTGAAGCTCTCGCCGCCGTTCACCACGGCCACGATGTTCTCCACCGCCAGGGTGCCGGTGTTGCGCACGGTGAAGCTCAGGGTATAGGGCTCGCCCGCGGCCACGGAGTCGCCGCCGTAGCTGAAATCGCTGATGATCAGGTTGGGCACCGGGCTGGAGGAGCCGTTCCCGCCGGTGGCGTTGGCGGGGATGTTCAGCTGCTCGGAGGCGGAGCCCGTGACGGCGGAGCCGCCGGACTGATAGCTGTAGCGCAGGTCCGCGCTGACCGACTGCATGGTGGAGGTGATCTGGTCGCCGGCCTTCAGCTCCAGCACGATGCTGCGGCTCTCCCCGGCGGGGATGTCCTCCAGAAGGAAGGTGGCGGTGTCGTTCTGCAGCACCAGGTCGCCGGAGGTGGAGATGCGGGCCACCGGGCTCAGCAGGGCGGTCCTGCCCGCGTTGCGGAAGGTGACGGTAAGGCGGAACTGCTGCTTGGCGCTGATAGGCTCCAGGGCGGAGCGGGTAATGAGCACCGTGGGCTCCGTCACAGGGGCGGACACCTTGGCCGGCACAGGCAGAGACTCGGAAGCGCTGCCCTGGGACATGCCGCTGCCGGAATTGTAGGTAAAGCGCAGATCGGTGCTCACGCTCTGGGTGGCGGAGGAGATCTGCTCCGAGGCCTTCAGCTGCAGGGTGATGGTGCCGGTGCCGCCGGCGGGGATCTCCTTGAGCACGAAGGTGGAGGTCTCGTTGAGGAGCATCAGCCCCTCGGACAGGGTCACCTTGGCCACGGGGCTCAGCAGGGCGGTCTTGCCCGCGTTCTCATAGGTGATGGTCAGCTCAAAGCTCTGCCCGGCCTCCACCGGCTCCAGAGTGGAGCGGGTGATGAGCACAGGCGGCTCGGAGATGGAGCCGGCCTCCTGGGCGGGAATGGTGACCTGCTCGCTGGCGCTGCCCTTCACATTGGACACATTGTTGAAGTAAGTATAGGTCACGGACACGCCCAGCC
>CAKUHW010000345.1 GCA_934659415.1 uncultured Oscillospiraceae bacterium | reverse complement strand
TAACTTTAACTCATGAGGCCCTATCTCTCATACCTTTTTTATTCTTTTGTACAATATGTATTGTAGTACTACACAAAGGGGCGGCGGCACCGCGGGTTGTGCTTGCCTTTGACCGTGCAATATGGTATATTGACTAAACACAGACGGGGGTGTTTTCGTGCTGATCTTGGGAATCGATCCAGGCTATGCGATCGTGGGCTTCGGCCTGGTGGAGAGTCAGGGGATGCGTCAGCGGTTGGTGGCCTGCGGCGCCATCAACACCCCCGCAGGTGTACGCCTTTCCGCCCGGCTGTGGCAGATCGGGCGCGATCTGGAGGAGCTGATCGAGCGGTTCCATCCCGACGCGCTGGCTATTGAGGAGCTGTTTTTCAACAACAACGTCACTACCGGAATCGGGGTGGCACAGGCGAGAGGCGTGATTCTGATGACGGCGGAAAAGGCTGGCCTGCCGATCTACGAATATAATCCGTCTCAGGTCAAACAGGCGGTGGTCGGGTACGGAAAGGCCGAAAAGAGGCAGGTCATGGACATGACCAAGCGCATTCTTGGACTGCCCGCGGTCCCAAAGCCGGACGATGCCGCCGACGCGGTGGCTATCGCCCTTTGCCACGCCCGTTCGTCTACCTCGCTGCTGACCGGCGTCTGACTTTCTGGAGGTGACCCTATGTTTTACTATGTACAGGGCAAGGTCGCCCATCTTGCCCCAAATCTGGCGGTGATCGACTGCGGAGGCGTCGGTTACGCCTGCAATACAACAGCATTCACGCTCTCTGCGCTCAGTGTGGGAAAAGCTGCGAAGCTTTATACAATGCTCTATGTAAAAGAGGACATTTTTGAGCTGTACGGCTTTTCCTCGGAGCAGGAGCTGTCCACATTCAGGATGCTCCTGGGCGTGTCCG
This sequence comes from uncultured Oscillospiraceae bacterium, assembly GCA_934659415.1. GTDB lineage: Bacteria > Bacillota > Clostridia > Oscillospirales > Oscillospiraceae > Enterenecus. The sequence goes on along the minus strand of CAKUHW010000345.1, from coordinate 996 downwards.
GCGTCGGCCCGAAGGCCGCTTTGGCCATTCTGTCCTGCAACAGCCCGGAGAATTTTGCCCTGGCCATCGTGTCCGGCAATGAACGGGCGCTGACCAGCGCCCCCGGTGTGGGTAAAAAGATCGCCCAGCGCATTATCCTGGAGCTGAAGGATAAGCTTGCCAAGGAGCAGTTTGCCGCAGGGAGCATGGAGAGCTATGCCGGCGCGTCCACCCTGATTCCGCAGGACAAGACCGGCGAGGCCGCCGCGGCCCTGGCTGTTTTGGGCTACAGTCAGCAGGAGATCACCGCAGCGCTGCGGGGCATGGATCCGGAAGGCCTGACGCTGGAGCAGATGATCAAGCAGTGCCTGAAGAAAATGATAAAGTGAGGGGGAGAGCCGGTTGTCCATTGATTTTTCCAGCCAGGACATGGAGCCTGAGGAGTTTGCGCCCCTGATAGCGACCACTCTCACGCCGGAGGACGAGGGGGAGGGCTCCCTGCGGCCTAAAACCCTGGCTGAGTATATCGGCCAGGAGAAGGCAAAAAGCAACCTTGAGGTCTTTATTAAGGCCGCAAAAATGCGCAGCGAGCCCTTGGACCATGTGCTTCTGCACGGCCCTCCCGGCCTCGGCAAGACGACCCTGTCCGGCATTATCGCCAATGAGATGGGCGTCAACGTACGCATCACCTCCGGCCCGGCCATTGAAAAGCCCGGCGACCTGGCGGCCCTGCTCACAAACCTCCAGGAAAACGATATTCTGTTTGTGGACGAGATCCACCGGCTGAACCGGCAGGTGGAAGAGATCCTCTACCCGGCCATGGAGGACTATGCGATCGACATCATCATCGGAAAGGGCCCTTCCGCCAACTCCATCCGCCTGGATCTGCCGAAGTTTACCCTGATCGGCGCCACCACACGGGCGGGACAGCTCTCCGCGCCCCTGCGCGACCGCTTCGGCGTGACCTTCCGGCTGGAGCTTTACACGCCGGAGGAGCTGGCGCTGATCGTGAACCGC
>CAKUHW010000344.1 GCA_934659415.1 uncultured Oscillospiraceae bacterium | reverse complement strand
GCTGGGGGGCCACCCGGCGGATGTGCGCCATGGGCCACTTCTCCATGGCCTCGGCCAGGATGGTGTGGTTGGTGTAGGCGCAGGCGTGGGCCACCTGGTGCAGGGCCTGGTCCATGCTCAGCCCCCGCTCCAGCAGCAGCCGGGTGAGCTCGGGGATGACCAGGGAGGGGTGGGTGTCGTTGATCTGGATCACCGTGTGCTCGCACAGCTCCCCGGGGCCGTACCCCCGCTCCTCCAGCTGGGCCAGAATGAGTTGGGCCCCGGCGGACACCATAAAATACTGCTGGTAGAGCCGCAGCAGCTTGCCCGCCTCGTCGCTGTCGTCCGGGTAGAGAAAGGCGGTAAGATGGGGCTCGATGTCGGTCTTGTCAAAGTCGATGCCTTGCAGCGGCGCGGGGGCGGCGGTGCGGGTGTCGAACAGGTGGAGCCGCCCGGCGGTGGGCTGGTGGGCCCCGGGCACGGCGATGTCCCACATCACGGCGTCTACGCTGCCGAAGCCGAAGGGCACGGAGAACACCTTATCCGTGGGGATGAGCCAGCTCTCCGGCTCGATCCAGGGCTCGGGCAGCTCCTGCTGGCGCTCCTGCTCCAGCTTCTGGTGGAACAGGCCGTAGTGGTAGTTCAGCCCCACTCCGTCCCCGGGCAGACCCAGGGCGGCGATGGAGTCCAGAAAGCAGGCGGCCAGGCGGCCCAGACCGCCGTTGCCCAGGGCGGGCTCGGGCTCCGCCTCCTCAATATCCGCCAGGGAGCGGCCCGCCTCCTCCAGCAGGGCGTTCACCTGGTCGTAGATGCCAAGGGCCAGCAGGTTGTTGCTCAGCAGCCTGCCCACCAGGAATTCCGCGGAAAAGTAGTACACCTTCCGGGGCCCGGCGGGGGCGGGGCGGGCCTGGGCCAGCTCCTGGGTCAGCTGGAGCAGCGCCAGATAGAGCTGCCGGTCGTCGCACCCGGCGATGTCCGCCTGAAAGCGGGCCCGGGTGATCTCCTGCAGGCGGGGGTAAATTTCCATGGTATGATCGCTCCTTCTCCCCTGCGGGGAACGGTTGGACGGGCTGGGGCCGCGGCCCCGCCTTATTCATTGTATACGGCAGAAAGCCTCCATGTCCCGGCGGAGCTTGTCCGCCAGATTGTCGGTGAGCTGGCCGGGACGCAGCCGCCAACGCCAGTTGCACCCCAGGGTGGAGGGGATGTTCATCCGCCCCTCGTTTCCCAGGCCGAGAATGTCCTGCATCTGCATCACCGCCAGATCTGCCGGGCTGGCCCAGGCGGTGCGCATGGCACCCCAGTGGAAGCCCTCTTCGGGGCACAGGCGCATATAGCGGTGGGCGTAGTCCAGCTCGTCACTCTTCAGGGTGTCCAGCCAGGCCAGAACGGTGTCGTTATCGTGGGTGCCGGCATATACCACGCAGTTTTTCGGGTAGTTGTGGGGCAGGTAGTCGTTGGTGCGGTCGCAGTCGTAAAAGGCAAACTGCAGGATCTTCATGCCGGGGTACCCGCTGTAGGCCAGCAGCTCCCGCACCGAGTCGGTCAGGAAGCCCAGATCCTCGGCGATGATGTCCCGCTCCCCCAGGGTCTCCCGCAGCGCCCGGAAAAAGTCCTTTCCCGGGCCGGGCCGCCAGCGGCCCCGGCGGGCGGTGGTGTCCCCCCAGGGAATGGCGTAGTATTCGTCCAGGCCCCGGAAGTGGTCGATGCGCAGGGTGTCGAAGATGCGGAACTGGAACTCGATGCGCCGCATCCACCAGCGGTAGTTGTCCTCCCGCATCCGCTCCCAGTGGAACAGGGGGTTGCCCCACAGCTGTCCGTCGGGGGAGAAGCCGTCCGGCGGGCAGCCCGCCACCTCCGTGGGAGTCAGGGTTTCGTCCAGCTGGAACTGCTCCGGCTCGGCCCACACGTCTGCGCTGTCCAGGGG
>CAKUHW010000343.1 GCA_934659415.1 uncultured Oscillospiraceae bacterium | reverse complement strand
GACCAGGTTTTCCCGGACCGTGCCCTCGAAGAGCCAGGTATCCTGAAGCACCATCCCGAACAGGCTGTGGACCGTCTCCCTGCGCAGATCGGAGACCGGCACGCCATCGATCCTGATGCATCCGCCGCCCACCTCGTAAAAGCGCATCAGCAGGTTGACCATCGTCGTCTTCCCTGCGCCGGTGGGCCCGACGATCGCCACCTTCTGGCCGGGCTGCACCTGGGCGGAAAAGTCTTTGATCACGACCTTGTCCGGTGTGTCCGGATAGCTGAAGCGGACGTGCTCAAAGCTCACCGCCCCCTGCACCTCTCTGGGATCCCGCTCCGGCTTTTCGCTCTCGTCGGGCAGCTCCGGGCCGTCCAGGAAATCAAAAATGCGGTGAGCGGAGGCGGAGGCGGTCTGCATATTGGTCATGCCCTGGGCCACCTGAGTCAGCGGAGTCGTGAACAGGCGCACATAGAGGATAAAGGAGATGATCACCCCGAAGTCAATGGTGCCGCGCAGCGCCAGCACCGACCCGAGCACGCAGACCGTCACATAGGAGAGGTTCCCGATGATATTCATCAGCGGCTGCATGATGCCGGAGAGAAACTGCGATTTCCAGTTGGCCTCATACACCGCCGCGTTGAGCCCGTCAAACTTTTTGCATACGCCCCGCCCCGCCCGGGAGATGCGTACCACCTGGTGGCCGGAATACATTTCCTCCACATACCCGTTCAGCGTGCCCAGGCTTGACTGGCGGGCTGCAAAATATTTCTGGGATCTGGACATGATGAGCACCGTAAGGGCGATACCGGCCAGGGTGATCACAAAGGCCGACAGGGCCAGATGCCACTCCGTGAGGAACATCATGATCAGGCAGCCGAGAAACTGCGTGGCCGCGCTGATGATGGTCGGCAGGCTGTTCGTAAGCCCCTGCTGCAGGGTGGACACATCGTTGGTGATCCGGCTGAGGATGTCCCCCTGTGCATGGGAATTGAAATACTCCTGCGGCACATGGTTGATCTTCGCCGAGAGCTCCCGGCGCATCCGGTAGGACATTTTCAGGGTCACATCCGCCATGATATACTGCTGGACAAAGCTGAAGAGCGCGCCGAGCCCATAGATCACCGCCAGAAAGATTCCGATCTTTCCCACCGCGGCCAGGTCGATTCCGGTCATCAGGCCGTCGGACATAAGGGTCGCGATATCGCCCACCTTGCCGGGCCCGATGATGGTCATCACCGCTCCCAGCGCGGCCAGCAGCATGGCAAAGACGATTCTGCCCAGGCTGCTGCGCAGATAGGCCATCAGCTTTTTCAGCGCGGGGCCCATATGCGCCGGCCCCCCGGACGCGCCCGCGCGTCCGTGCATCATAGGATTCATAGTCTCTCTCCCCCCTTATGCCAGCTCCGCGGCGCTCAGCTGCGACTCGGCGATCTCCCGGTACACCGGGCAGGTCTTCATCAGCTCCTCGTGGGTCCCGATGCCCACCGCCGTGCCGCGGTCCAGCACGATGATCTCATCCGCGCGGCGGATCGTACTGATTCTCTGGGCCACGATGATCTTCGTGGTGTCCGCCAGCTGCTTCTCCAGCCCCGCGCGGAGCCGGGCGTCCGTGCGGTAGTCCAGGGCGGAAAAAGAGTCGTCAAAGATCAGGATCTCCGGCTTGCGGGCCAGCGCCCGCGCGATGGACAGGCGCTGCTTCTGCCCCCCCGACACGTTGCGGCCCATCTGGGCGATCTGGTGCTCCGCGCCCTCCGGGAGCCTGCTCACAAACTCCTCCGCCTGCGACAGCGCGACAGCCTGCGCCAGGTCTTCCTCCGTGTCCGCCGCGGCGCTCTCGCCGAAAAACACATTGTCCCGGATCGTACCGGAGAAGAGCACCGCCTTCTGCGTCACATAGCCCAGGCGGTCATAGAGGGCGTCG
>CAKUHW010000342.1 GCA_934659415.1 uncultured Oscillospiraceae bacterium | reverse complement strand
ATGTAGCGCATGCGGAAGATATAGGCAAAAAAGCTGTGCGCCATGCTTACAGCACCTCCTCGTCCATGGTCTCAATGGGTCCGTCCAGGGGCTCGTCCATGGGGGCGCGGACGCTGACCAGGGCCTTTTCCTTCCACTTGCCGCCGTAAAAGCGGCTCCAGCTCATGGCCATGCTGTAGATCCAGCTCAGAGGGGTGGACAGCCAGATGGCGTAGTAGCTCAGAGGGGTGAAGTAGGCCAGGGTGTAGGCCAGCACGCAGCGCAGGGCAAAGCTGCTGAGGGTGACAAAGGTATTGAATTTGGCGTCCCCCGCCCCCTGCATCACGCCGCTGGTGGCCATGTGCAGGCTGAAGATCAGCAGGCTCGGGCAGAAGATGAGCAGGTAGAGCTCGCCGAAGTACTGGGCCTGTCCGCTCACGCCGAACAGGCTCACCAGGCCGCTGCGGAAGATCAGACCCACGGCAGAGATGGCCAGGCAGGTGACGATGCTCATCAGCGTGGCCGCCCGGCGCCCGCGCTTCACCCGGTCCAGCCGCCCGGCGCCCACATTCTGTCCGGTGAAGGAGGCCACGGAGATATTAAAGGAGAAGATGGGAATGCAGATGAAGCTGTCCACCCGCATTCCGGCGGTGCCGCCGGCCATGATGCCGGGATAGAGCAGGTCAAAGCTGTTCACCAGGCGCTGCAGGGCCAGGTTTCCGCAGGACACCACGCACTGCCCCAGGGTGGTGGGGATGGCCATGCGCATGCAAAGGGCGGCGGAGTCGCGGTAAAAGCGCATTTCCCGCAGGGGGATGGCCAGCAGAGGATGCCTGCGGTACATGTACACCACGGCGATCACCGCGGCGATGGCCTGGGAGATGATGGTGGCCCAGGCGGCCCCCGCCACCTCCATCCGGAAGGTGATGACGAACAGAAGGTCCAGCCCCACGTTCACGATGGAGGACACCAGCAGGAAGTACAGCGTAGCCATGGAGTCCCCCAGGGCGCGCATCATGGCGGCGCAGGCGTTATAGGTGAACTGGAACACCAGACCGATGGCGTAGACGGTGAAGTAGTCCGCGGCGTAGTCCAGGTAGGCGGGCCCCACGTTGAGCACATAGCGCAGCATGGGCCGGGCCACCAGCACCCCCACCACGGACAGGACGGCTCCCAGGGCGAACAGCAGCAGCAGCGCGGTAGAGACCGCCCGGCGCAGCTCGTTTTCCTTTTTTGCCCCGAAGCACTGGGCCACCACCACCGAGCTGCCGTTGGACATCCCGATGGACAGGGCGATGAACAGCAGCGTCAGGGGCGCGCAGGTGCCCACCGCCGCCAGGGCCTTGTCTCCGATAAAGTTGCCAACCACGATGCTGTCCACCGTGTTGTAGAGCTGCTGCAGGGCGTTGCCTGCCATCAGCGGCAGGGAGAAGAGCAGGATGTGCTTCCACTCCGCCCCCTGCACCATATTTCCGCGTTCCATTTCTGTTCCGTTCCTCTCTCTGGAGCGTATTTTGACTGATCAGTTCAGTATAGCAAAGAACAGGCCGGTTGTAAACCATTCCCTTGTCCGTCGGAACATATAAAAAATTTTCTTGACAAACGGGGGAACTTCGGATATACTATGCCTTGCCCTGTTTGGGGGGCCGTATGGCGGCGTAGCTCAGTTGGCTAGAGCACTCGGTTCATACCCGAGTTGTCACCGGTTCGAATCCAGTCGCCGCTACCATCCCGGCGAGGCGGCTGCGCCGCTTCGCCGGGCACCCAGATCTTCCGCCCGCCCTGGGCATTTGGCCCGTTGGTCAAGCGGTTAAGACACCGCCCTTTCACGGCGGTAACACGGGTTCGAGTCCCGTACGGGTCACCAATATATGGAGGCTTAGCTCAGCCGGTAGAGCGCTTGCTTCACACGCAAGAGGTCACAGATTCGAGTTCTGTAG
>CAKUHW010000341.1 GCA_934659415.1 uncultured Oscillospiraceae bacterium | reverse complement strand
CTGCCGCAGGAACTGGAAGCGGTCGGCGGGGCAGGCATCGGCCAGGGCGGCCTCCACCTTTGCCCCGGGGAGGACCTCCAGGGAGTTGGGGTTCAGGCAGTCCAGGAAGTTCTTGCCCGCGGCGTCCGGGTCGGGGTCGGAAAAGAGGTTGTCGTACAGGCGCACCTCGGCGGTGAGGGCAGTTGCGGCGTCCACCCAGTGGATGGTGGCCCCCTTCACCTTGCGCCCGTCGGTGGGGTCGCCGCCCCGGGAGTCGGGGTCGTAGGTGGCCAGCACCTCGGTCACATTGCCGTTCTCATCGGTGTGATAGCCGGTGCAGGTGATGAGGTAGGCGCCCTTCAGGCGGCACTCGGGGCCGCCCACGGTGAGGCGCTTGTACTTGGGGACGGGCTGGGCCATAAAGTCGTCGGCCTCGATCCACAGCTCCCGGGAGAAGGTCACGCTCCGATCGCCCGCAGCGGGATCCAGGGGATTGTTCTCCACCGTGAGGGTCTCGGACTGCCCCTCGGGATAGTTGGTGATGGTCAGCTTCACCGGGCGCAGCACCGCCATCACCCGGCGGGCCTTCTCGTTCAGATCCTCCCGCAGGCAGTGCTCCAGGAAGCCGTACTCGATGGTGTTCACCGACTTGGTCACCCCCACCCGCTCGCAGAAATTCCGGATGGCCCGGGGGGTATAGCCCCGGCGGCGCAGGCCGCAGAGGGTGGGCATACGGGGGTCGTCCCAGCCGGAGACCCGGCCCTCCTCCACCAGCTGGCGCAGCTTGCGCTTGGACATGACGGTGTGGTCGATGCCCAGCCGGGAGAACTCGATCTGGCGGGGCTTGTGGAAGGGGATGGACACATTGCTCACCACCCAGTCGTACAGGGGGCGGTGGTCCTCAAACTCCAGGGAGCAGAGGGAGTGGGTGATGCCCTCCAGGGCGTCCTCCAGGGGATGGGCAAAGTCGTACATGGGATAAATGCACCACTTGTCCCCCTGCCGGTGGTGGCGGGAGTGGTTGATGCGGTAGATCACCGGGTCGCGCATGTTGAAGTTGCCGCTGGCCAGGTCGATCTTGGCCCGCAGAGTCATGGCCCCGTCGGGGAACTCACCGGCGCGCATCCGGCGGAACAGGTCCAGCGACTCCTCCCGGGGGCGGTCCCGGTAAGGAGAGGTGGCGGGCACGCCCACATCCCCCCGGTGGGCCTTGAACTCCTCCGGGGAGAGCTGGCAGACATAGGCCAGTCCCTTCTGAATGAGCTCCTCGGCGTACTCGTACATCTTCTCAAAGTAGTCGGAGGCGTAGTAGAAGCGGTCGCCCCAGTCAAAGCCCAGCCAGTGGATATCCTCCTGGATGGCCTCCACGTACTCCTCGTCCTCCTTGGAGGGGTTGGTGTCGTCCATGCGCAGGTTGCACAGGCCGTGATACTTCTCGGCGGTGCCGAAGTCGATGGTCAGCGCCTTGCAGTGGCCGATGTGGAGGTAGCCGTTGGGCTCGGGCGGAAAGCGGGTGTGCACCTGCATGCCCTCATACTGGCCGCCCTGGGCAAGGTCCTCGTCAATGAAAGTATGGATAAAGTTCTGAGAGACAGGGGTATTCAGCTCTTCAGGCATGTGGTTCCACTCCTTATCGTAAAAAATAACTCTGACATTATAGTAGATATGCCGGGAAATTTCAACCGGAAATTTGCACGCCGCCGGGCACCAGCGCCACCGGCACCGGGCGGGTGACGGCAAGGGAGTCCGGCGTGACGGCGCACTCCATGGCCAGCACCGCCACCCCCGCCGCTGCCGCCGCCCGAAGGGCCTCGCCGAAGACCGGGTGGGTGGCGTCGTTGGGGGAAAACTGCCGCATCCCCTCCATCTGGAGGATGAAGCACACCGCCGCCTCATACCCCTCCGCCCGGCAGGCGGCCAGCTCCCGCAGGTGCTTCACGCCCCGCTGGGT
>CAKUHW010000340.1 GCA_934659415.1 uncultured Oscillospiraceae bacterium | reverse complement strand
AGAGGAGTATCATGCCGGGATCGCCCTGGTGGGCAGGGGAGATGAAATCCTCGCCGCGGTGCACGCGGCGGGGATCGCCGAGCTGCCGGCCGGAGTGGAGATCTGTCACGCGGATCAGGTGATCGGGATGTGTGATAACCCCGCCAACGCGGTGAAGGAGAAAAAGGATTCCTCCATGGCTGTGGGGCTGGGGATGCTCAAACGCGGGGAGGGCGACGCCTTTGTCTCCGCGGGTTCCACCGGCGCGCTTCTGGCCGGTGCCACGATGCTGACCAAGCGCATCCGCGGGATCCGCCGGGCCGCTCTGACGCTGGTGATTCCCACAGAGGCCGGACGGGCGGTCCTTGTGGACTGCGGGGCCAATGCGGAGTGTACGCCGGAATTTCTCCTCCAGTTTGCCTTTATGGGCAGCTACTATGCCGAGCGCGTTCTGGGGAAGCCGGAGCCCAGGGTGGGACTGCTGAATATCGGTGCGGAGCCCACCAAGGGGACAGATCTGCAGCGGGAGGCCTATGGGCTGCTGCAGAAAGCCGGAGACGAGGGCAGAATCAACTTTATCGGAAATGTGGAAGCCCGGGAGGCCATGGAGGGCGCGGTGGACGTGATCGTCTGCGACGGGTACTCCGGAAATATCTTCTTGAAGACCATTGAGGGCGTCGGGCTTTTTCTGGGGCACGAGGTCAAGAAAATGTTTCTGAAAAACCTCAAGACCAAGCTGGCAGCCCTTTTGGTCCGGGGGGAGCTGCGCTCATTCAAAAAGCTGATGGATATCAGCGAGGTGGGCGGGACTGCGCTGATGGGCATTTCAAAGCCGGTCATCAAGGCCCATGGTTCCTCCGATGCGCGGGCGATCAAAAATGCGATCCGGCAGGCCATTGAGTACAAAAAGGCCGGGATCATTGAGGACATCACGGAAAATGTGGAGTATATGCGCCTCCCGGTGCATGGCGCGGGGGAGAATACCGCAGAGACGGAATGATTTTTGCAAATGCCTCTTGACAGGCGGGGGAGAAGTCCCTATTATGTTGTGGAAACGCCGCCCTGGAAGGGGGCGGTAGGACTGAAGGAGTTGTAATTGAGCATGTTTGAAAAGCTTTGCGCGTTGATCGCCGACCAGTTTGGCGTTGAGCCCGCCTCGGTGACCTCCGATACCGCGTTCGTCGACGACCTGGGGGCGGATTCTGTTGATCTGGTGGACCTGTCCATGGCCCTGGAGGACGAGTTCGGGATGGAAGAGATGAGCGAGGAAGAACTGACGGCCATCGTCACGGTGGGAGACCTCTACAAGTATATGCGGGAGCATCTGGACATCTGAAAAGGCCGGAATACCGCTCCGCGGCGCGCGGAGCGGTGTGATTTTCTGAGGAAATGAACGGAGGAATTATGAGAGAGCTGCAGGAAAGGCTGGGATATCATTTCCGCGACGTCTCCCTGCTGGAGCACGCTATGACCCACAGCTCCTACGCCAATGAGCACCGCTCATCCGGCATCACCAGCAATGAGCGGCTGGAGTTTCTGGGTGATTCGGTCCTCGGCATGGTGGTGGCGCAGTGGCTGTTTCTGGCGCATCCGGATATGCCGGAGGGAGAGCTGACCCGGACCCGGGCGGCCCTGGTATGCGAGGACAGTCTCTACGAGGTGGCCTGCGCGCTGGACCTGGGGCGTTGGCTGCGCCTGGGCAAGGGGGAGGATGCCGGCGGTGGCCGCAGGCGGCCTTCCATCCTGGCCGACGCCACGGAGGCAATGCTGGCCGCCGTATTTTTGGACGGTGGTCTGGAGGCGGCCCGCGCGATCATCCGTTCCTTTATCCTGGATAAAGAACGGGAAAAGGCTGTGGACCGCGACTATAAGACGGGACTTCAGGAACTGGTGCAGCGGGACCCCGGGCACACCATTGCCTATCGGGTGGTGAAGGAGACCGGACCGGACCACGCCCG
>CAKUHW010000339.1 GCA_934659415.1 uncultured Oscillospiraceae bacterium | reverse complement strand
GTCATCCCCTCGGTCTCCCCGTCCTGGGTCATGATATTGCAGATGTAGATCTTCAGCGCCTTGCTGCTGTGGATGGCATCGGCCACGCCGTCCACCAGCAGATTGGGAATCACACTGGTATACAGGCTCCCCGGCCCCAGGAGAATCACGTCCGCCTGGCGGATGGCCTCCAGGGCCGCCGGCAGCGCCGGCGGGCTCTCCGGCAGCAGCCGCACATGGTGGATGCGGCAGTTCTGCGCCTTTTTGAACTGGAAGATGCGGGACTCGCCGCACACGCTGGTGCCGTTTTCAAAGCAGGCCTCCAGCTGGACATTGGCGTTGGTGACGGGGAGGATCCTGCCGGTGATGGCCAGGACCTTGCTCATGCGCTCCACCGCCTGCTCAAAGGAGTCCGAAATGCCGTCCAGCGCCGCCAGCAGCAGATTGCCGAAGGCCTGCCCCGCCAGCCGTCCCTCCGGAAAGCGGTAGGACAGCAGCTGCTGCATCAGCGTCTCCGTGTCGGCCAGAGCCTCCATGCAGTTGCGGATATCCCCCGGCGGCGGCATGCCCAGGTCACGGCGCAGCACGCCGGAGCCGCCTCCGTCGTCCGCCACGGTCACAATGGCCGTGAGCCGCTCCGTGTAGCGCTTCAGCCCCCGCAGAATGGCCGACAGGCCGTTCCCGCCGCCCAGGGCCACGATGGCCGCCGCGCCGCTTCGCTCCTCCGCCATGGCGCTCAGCCCCTTGTCATGTCCCGGTGGCTCTCGCTCACGGGATAATCCAGGGCACGGACGTACTCCGCCAGGGCATGGGTCACCGCCACGGACCGGTGGCGGCCGCCGGTGCAGCCCACGGCGATGACCAGGCTGCTCTTCCCCTCCTCCCGGTAGTTGGGCAGCAGAAAGGCGATCAGATCCTTCAGCTTTTCCAGCAGCAGCTCGCTCTGACGGGAATTGAACACATAGTCCCGCACCTGCGCCTCCAGCCCCGTCCTCTCCCGCAGCTCGTCCACATAGAAGGGGTTGGGCAGAAAGCGCACGTCGAACACCAGATCCGCCTCCGCCGGCAGGCCGTACTTGAAGCCGAAGGAGGTCACGGACACATTGAGCTCCCCCTTCTTCTTTCCCGCGGGCAGCAGCAGATCCATCACCTGGTCCCGCAGCTTTCCGGTGGGCAGGTCGGTGGTGGTGATGATGTACCGGGCGCGCTGGCGCACCGGCTCCATGGCCAGGCGCTCCTGCTCCACCGCCTGGGACAATGTCACGCCCTCCCGCATCAGGGGATGGGTGCGCCGCGTCTCCTTATAGCGCTTGATGATGGTGCTGTCCGCCGCCTCCACAAAGACGATCTTGTAGTCGAAGCGCATCTCCTGCAGGGCGTCCAGTGCCTGAAACAGGCCGGAAAAGTCCTTGCCGCCCCGGATGTCGCACACCATGGCCACCTGTTCGTAGGCCCCGGCCCCGGCCAGGCACATCTCGGCAAATTTCGGGATGAGGGCCGGGGGCAGATTATCCACGCAGAAATAGCCGCTGTCCTCCAGAATGGACATCACCGTGGACTTCCCCGCCCCGGACAGCCCGGATACGATCAAAAATTCCATACCGCTCTCCCCTCCCGGTCCAGATACCTGATCTCCGGCTCCAGCTCCACGCCGGTCTGCGCCAGCACCCGCGCGCGCACCTGACCCATGAGCGAGCGCACGTCCGCGCAGGTGGCGCCGCCCCGGTTGATCACAAAGCCCGCGTGCTTTTCCGACACCTGGGCGCCCCCTACGGAAAAGCCCTTCAGGCCGCACCCGTCGATCAGCGCGGCGGCAAAGTGCCCGGCGGGGCGCTTGAAGGCGGACCCGGCGCTGGGATACTCCAGAGGCTGCTTCTCCCGCCGCCGCGCGGCCAGGTCGTCCATGCGCGCCCGGATCTCCTCCCTGCTGCCGTCCGCAAGGCGGAAGTACGCCCTTGTG
>CAKUHW010000338.1 GCA_934659415.1 uncultured Oscillospiraceae bacterium | reverse complement strand
GCAAAGGCGGGCGGCATCTGCCGCCCGCCTTTCCGCCCTTATACCCTCTTATACGTAATAGGGATTCGGTTTGCACAGCAGTATGATGCAGTCCACCAGCCATCCAATTCCAAAGAGTCCCCCAGTAAAGAGGTACAAAATTCCCATACCCACCTTGCCCTCGTAGAACTTATGCGCCCCAATTGCACCCAGAAACAGGCACAGCAGAAATGCAACCCACTTGTTCTTTTCCTTTTTCAGTGCCCCTGCCGCGATGTTGACATTCGTATTCGTGTTCATGTTCACATTCGCGCTTGTATTGCTATTGTTGATGACCACCTGCGGCTGTTCCTGGCTCTTCAGTTCCTCCACCTGGCAGCCGCACACGGTACAGATTACGGCGGCCTCCGGAATTTTGGCCCCGCAATGCTTGCAGAACTTTGTCTTCTCAGCCGTCTCTGGCTTTGGCGCCTCCGCCACCTCTGCAACATTCCTCTCGTCCACACTGTTCTCCCCCTTTTGTATTACAATGTGCAATCTATATTGCTGTCATATTGTAATATATTTCAACCACATTTGTCAACCTATAATTGTTGCAAAGAAAGGGTGAGCCGCTATGAAAGACGAACCGTTGAAAATCAAGCGCCGCGGTGAGGACGGAAGCCGGGTCATCACCGTCCGGATTAAGGAAGATATTCTGGCAGCGCTGGACCGGATCGCGGCGGAGAGCAATTACTCCAGAAACGAACTGATCAATATCATTCTGCGCCACGGGATCGAACACATCGAGATAGAATAGCAAAAAGTCTGTGCAGGGTCTCACACTCCTGCACAGACTTTTTCATTTAATCAGATCGGTCCAAATCACCGGTGGATATACATTCTGCTCGGCTCCGGCTCGCCGTCGCCGCGGGCCAGGCAGAAAAATTCCCAGCCGTAGCGCTCATAAAAGCCGGTGTGGTCGGTGAGCAGGTAGAGCGGCGTGATCCCCTTTGCCCGCATATCCTCCACGGCCGCGCAGACGTTGGGCGCAAGGTCCTTCCGGTCGTGAAAGTCGTTCCCGATCACGCCCAGGCCCCCCGCGATCCTCTCCCCGGCCAGGCAGAGATACCAGCCGTATTCCGTCTCCCCCGCCAGATAGGCCTCCATGCAGTCCAGATAGGCCCGCACCGGAACGCCCCACTTGCTGTGGAACCATTCGGCGGCGGCATTTTTCCACTCCGGCCGGTCCCGCAGTGTGATACAGGTACAGGTCTCCATGCTGTCTCCCCCCCTGCCGGGTCAGATCCGGATCAGCTCATAGTCCCGGCTGCCGATGCCCAACTTCTCTCCGTGCTCCAGGGCGGCCTCCCAGTGGGTATCCGGATGGAGCGCGTGGAAGTGGTCCTCCCCTGCGCCGTGATCGTGCTCCGCCAGGGCGGAGCCGGGGTTGGCCGGCATGGCGTTCACCGCGTCCGCGCAGGCCTGATCCAGAGCCACCGGGTCGAAGGAGGCAAACATCCCCACGTTGGGCACGATGGCCAGATCATTGGCGTCCTCGCAGTCACACCCGGGGGACACGTCGATGACCAGGCTGATGTGGAAGCAGGGACGGCCGTCCACCACGGCCTTGGTGTACTCCGCCATCTTGCGGTTGAGTATGACGGCGGTCTCGTCGTCGGGGGAATAGATCGCGTCCCGGGGACAGGCGGTAAGGCAGCGTCCGCAGCCCACGCACCGCTCCCGGTCGATGGCCGCCTTCCCCGCCGGATAGCTCACCGCATTCTGGGCGCACTGGGCGGCGCACAGGCGGCAGCCCACGCAGCGCTTTTCCGACACCATGGGCTTTCCTGCGGCGTGCATCTCCATCTTGCCCGCCCGGGAACCGCAGCCCATGCCGATGTTTTTGATGGCCCCGCCGAAGCCCACCATCCCGTGGCCCTTGAAGTGGGTCAGGGAGATGAACACATCCGCGTCCATAACG
>CAKUHW010000337.1 GCA_934659415.1 uncultured Oscillospiraceae bacterium | reverse complement strand
GTACAGCTCCACCAGGCGCTGGAGATGCTCCCAGCGCTCCATGGCGGACGCCTCGTTGCGCTCGAACAGCTCCTCCGCCCGCTCGGGGAACTCGCGGGTCAGGCGGCTGTAGCGCGCCTCGTTCATCAGGAACTCGCGGTAGCCGCCCTTGGGCTGCTTGGAGTCCAGGGTGAAGGGGTTCTTGCCCTCGGCCTTGAGGGCCGGGTTGAAGCGGAACAGGTTCCAGTAGCCGCAGTCCACGGCGCGCTTCATCTCGGCCTGGCAGTTGGCCATGCCGCCCTTGATGGAGTGCATCTCGCAGGGGGCGTAGCCGATGATCAGGGACGGGCCATGGTAGGCCTCGGCCTCCCGGATGGCGGCCAGGGTCTGGTTGGGATTGGCGCCCATGGCCACCTGGGCCACGTACACATAGCCGTACTGCATGGCGATCTCGGACAGGGACTTCTTGGCCACGGACTTGCCGGCGGCGGCAAACTGCGCCACGGCGCCGATGTTGGTGGCCTTGGAGGCCTGGCCGCCGGTGTTGGAGTAGACCTCGGTATCGAACACGAAGATGTTCACATCCTCGCCGGAGGCGATCACATGATCCAGTCCGCCGTAGCCGATGTCGTAAGCCCAGCCGTCGCCGCCGAAGATCCACACGGACTTCTTGCGCAGGTACTCCTTCTTATCCAGGATCTCCAGCGCCAGCGTGCAGGCCGGGCAGGTGCACCACTTGCCGCCGGCGGCCTTGTGGGCCTCGGCTCCGGCAAGCATCTCGGGCAGCTTGTCGCCCAGCATGCCCTTGGCGGCATCGCTGCGGAGGAAGGCGATGGTGTCGTCGATGGTGTTCACCCCGTCCTCCAGGGCGGCGATATAGGCGTCGGCAGCGGGGCTGTTGGCGGCGCCGTCGTCCATGGTGTCCAGCCACTTCTGGGCGGTCTCGCGGATGGCGTCGGTGCAGTGGCCGCTCAGCAGCTCGCGGGTCTTGTCCGCCAGGCCCTGACGGATGACCTTCTGGCCCAGCCACAGGCCCAGACCGTGCTCGGCGTTATCCTCGAACAGGGAGTTGGCCCAGGCCACGCCGCGGCCCTTCTTGTCGACGGCGTAGGGAGAGGTGGCGGCAGGACCGCCCCAGATGGAGGAGCAGCCGGTGGCGTTGGACACGTACATCCGGTCGCCGCAGACCTGGGTGACCAGGCGGGCATAGCTGGTCTCGGCGCAGCCCGCGCAGGAGCCGGAGAACTGGAGCAGCGGAGTCTTGAACTGGCTGTCCTTCACATTGGCGATGCTCTCCATATCCTCCTTGGGGGATACCTTGGCGACCATATAGTCGAAGGCGGGCTGCTTCACAGCCTCCTGCTCCAGGGGCTCCATGGTCAGGCTCTTGGTGGGGCACACGCCCACGCACACGGCGCAGCCCATGCAGTCCATGGGGCTCACCGCCAGGGAGTACTTGTACACGCCCTTGCCCTTGCCGGCCTTGACGTCCACGATCTGGGCGCAGGCGGGGGCGTTGGCGGCCTCCTCCTCGGTGAGGGCGAAGGGCCGGATGGTGGCGTGGGGGCAGACATAGGCGCACTGGTTGCACTGCACGCAGGTCTCGGCATTCCAGGCGGGCACGGACACGGCCACGCCGCGCTTCTCATAGGCGGAGGCGCCCAGCTCGAAGGTGCCGTCCACATGGGCGGTGAACTTGGACACGGGCAGCGCATCGCCGTCCATGCGGTTGACCGGCTCCATGATGTGCTCCACCATATCCAGCAGGGCGGGCTTGCCCTCGCGGATCACGATGGGCTTCTCGTCCGCGGCGCTGGCCCAGGCGGCGGGCACGTCCACCTTCACAAAGGCGGTGGCGCCCAGGTCGATGGCCTTGTAGTTCATATCCACCACGTCCTGGCCCTTCTTCAGGTAGGAGTGGGTGGCGGCATCCTTCATGTAGCCGATGGCCTCGCTCTCGGGC
>CAKUHW010000336.1 GCA_934659415.1 uncultured Oscillospiraceae bacterium | reverse complement strand
CCCACGTCCATCCTTGCCAGGGTAAATGCCATGATCTCTGCTCCTTTCCGCCCCTTCCGGGGCCCGAAGGCGCGGCATCGCGCCGCGCCGTTACTTCATGCCTTTGAGGTACTGCTTGTAGGCCGCCAGGATCTCCGCGTCCGTGGCGTCCGGCATCAGCTCCCGGTAGAGGAGCTTCTGCTCCGCCGGGACTTCCACACTCTCCGCCTGGCCTCCGCCGCCCATGGGGGCAAGGTGTCCCTTGCTGGCCGCCGCACTGGCCCCCGCCGCCCGGGCCGCCGTGAGCTTCCGCTCCTCGATGGCCTTGCGGTTTGCCATGTAGAAGGCTTCCTCCAGCCCCAGCCCCTTGGCAACGTAGCCCCGGAAGGCCTCCGCCGTGGGCATGGCCGCGATATCCTCCATGGACTTCACCGTGGGATCCAGCCGCGCGATGAGCTCCAGCTGCTCCCGGATCGTCGCCTGCGCGCTCTCCTGGGCCCGCCGGGCCCGCTCCCGCATGGTCTCCATCCGGGCAAGCTCCAGCTCCTGCCGCAAAGGCTGCACCTGCTGATCCACTGCCCCCTGCAGGGTCTGCGGGTCGATGCCCGCCGCCCGCAGCTGGGCCTCTCCGTCCCGGCGCTGCTTCTCCCGCTGCCAGGCCTGATAGTCCGCCTCGCTCCGGATGGGCTGCCCCGTATAGGGGTTGGTCTGCCCCGCGAACATCGTCCGGTAGGCCTCGTCCACCCGGGCCTGGGCGGCTTCCCGCGCCGCCCGCTCCATGTCCGCCCGTTCCCGGGCCCGCCGGGCTTCCGCCTGCCGGTGGCGCTCCTCCAGGCTCATGCCCTGCCCCGCCTGGGGCTCCTGGCGCCCTTCCTGAGTGCCCGTGCCGCCCCCGGCGTCATTCTCCGGTTCCCGGCCTTCCTGCCCCGCCTGGGGCTCCTGGCGGCCGCCAGCGGCATCCGCGCCGCCCCCGGCGCCATTCTCCGGTTCCCGGCCTTCCTGTCCCGCCGGGGGCTCCCGGTGCCCTTCCTGGGCATCCCACGTGCCCATTTCCTCCGGGCTCAGGCCGAAGGCGTCCGCGTAGTCCTCTCTGGTGAGTTCCATTCCCTGTTCCTCCTATCGGATTTTTCCGCTCTTCCTGCGTGATATCGCGCCGGCTCCCCGCCGGGCTTTCTCACTTCTTGCCCTTGCCGCCGGTGCGCAGGTCGCTGCCGGTGATGCGGGTCGTGCCCTTGGCCGCGGTCTTGCCCGCGTTAGGCGCCTTGATGTCCTGCGTGCCGCCGCTCTTGATCTTGCCAACGTAGCCGTTGCTCATGCCGTGCCTCCTTTCTGCCCCGAAGGGCCGGATTCCCGGCCGTTTCCGCTGGCCAGGAAGGCGAAGGTGGATGTTTGCGCTGTCCCTGCGTAGTCTCGGATGTGCTCAGACCGGCGCGCCACTTCGCGCACCCGGGCCCTCCGCCGTATCCTGGCGGTGCCCGGCGCTGCGCCCATATCGCGGCGCGCCGGCAGGAGATACCGGGGTGAAAGTCCGGCCCGGCCCGTGCCCCCGCTGGGCCTGGCCGGCAAAAGTCCCCGCCGGCCGCGTGTTTGGCGGTCACGCGCCGGTCTGGGCACATCCGCTGCCTGGTCAGTTTTTGGGCGGGATGACAGCCTTTTCCCGGCCGCCCCGCAGCCGCTCATCAAACTGAGTGCAGCGCCGGTTCCGGCACACCAGGACTTTTTCCACATTCCCGTCCTGATCCACCCGGGCCGACCAGATCATGAGTTCCGCTCCGCATTCCGGGCACCTCATACCGCCGCGCCTCCCTCCGTTCCGCCGCCGGCTCCCGCCAGGGCGTCCGCCGCGCCGTCCGTGCCGCCAAGCCCCGCCTGGGGGATGGCCTGCTGCATGGCCGCGCTCTGCTGCTCCATCTGCTGCTGGAGCTGGTTTTTGACTTCCGCCGCCGTGGGGTAGTGCAGCCGCTCCATGATCGTCCAGAACCGCACCAGGCTCTGGA
>CAKUHW010000335.1 GCA_934659415.1 uncultured Oscillospiraceae bacterium | reverse complement strand
CTTTACCTTCATGCCCATTTTTCAATATGGGCCCGGAGTGGAGCTGCGCCGGTACGATAACTTTTCTCAGCTGCTGGACGATTTTTACGCGGCCCGGGAGGCCCAGGAGCTGGTCAGGCAGCGGGGGCAGGATTTTATCCGCTCGGTGACTCAGGCCCGCAACCGCACGGCGAAAAAGATCGCCGCCCAGGAGGCGGATCTGGCGAAGGCCGCCGATCGGGAGACCTGGAAAAAGTACGGGGACATCATCACGACGAACTTTTATTCCATGGAACGGGGAATGAGCGTACTCCGGGCGGCGGATTACTACGATCCGGACTGCCGCCAGGTGGAGATCCCGCTGGATCCGCTGCTGACGCCGCAGCAGAATGCCGCCCGATACTATAAAAGCTACAAGAAGGCCCAGAAGGCGGAAGAGATGTTGGCTTTGCAGCTGGCCAAAAACCGGGCCGAACTGGATTACCTGGACAGTGTGCTCCAGATGATCACCCTCTCAGAGGGGGACCGGGATCTTCAGGAGATTCGTCAGGAGCTGATGGACAACGGCTATCTCCGGCAGCACAAGCGGAACATGACGGCGAAGGGCAGGCAGAAGATCGTACACGCCAGACCGATGGAGTTTCGCACCGCATCCGGCCTCTCCATATCGGTGGGAAAGAATAATGTACAGAATGACCGCCTGACCCTTCGGGAGGCGGACAGGCGGGACCTCTGGTTCCATGTGCAGAAGCTCCACGGCTCCCACGTGATTCTGCATACGGGAGGGCAGGAGGCGGACGAGCAGTCTGTCCTCCAGGCCGCGATGCTGGCGGCCTGGTTTTCCCAGGGACGCGGTTCCGGTCAGGTGCCCGTGGACTATACGCCGGTGCGCATGGTAAAGAAGCCGGCCGGGGCGAAGCCCGGGTTTGTGATCTACAGCACCTGCCGCACTTTGTATGTGACGCCCGACGAGGCCGATGTGAAGGCCATGCGCGTCAAGTGAGGCCGGAGTGACTCCGGGAGAGGAGGGAAGACCGCCATGACCCCAAATTCCGTCATCTACGCCGCGTTTCTGCTGGGAACGGCGATCCTCCACAGTCTGCTGCCCGCCCGTGCCCGCACGGTGTTTCTGTTGGCTGCCAGCTATGGGTTTTACCTGCTGTGCACCCCTAAGGCGCTGCCGCTGCTGCTGGCGGCCACGGCATGGAATTATCTTCTGGCAAGGGGAATGGCCGCCAGGCCCGGGCGGCGGAAGCTGCTTCTGGTGACCGGCCTTGTTCTGGACCTTGGCGTGCTGTTTCTGTTTAAATACCTTAACTTTTCCATTTCTCTTGTGGACCTGCTTTTGAAGCGGGACCCGGGAAAGGGACTGTCGCTCCTGCAGCCGGCCGGGGTGTCATTTTACACCTTTACCGTCTGCGGTTACCTGATGGACGTATACCGGGGCGACCGGGAGGCAGAGAAGGATCCTGTGCGGTTTGGCCTGTTTACGGCGTTCTTTCCGGCCATTCTCTCCGGCCCTATCGAGCGCTCCGGCCACCTTCTGCCGCAGCTGGCGCTTCAGCGCAGAGCGGGCCTTGAGGATTGGCAGGCGGGCAGCCTGCGTTTTCTGATCGGCCTGTGCAAGAAGATGGTGCTGGCGGACAGGCTGGCCATTCTGGTGAACGCCGCCTACAGTGTGTACGATCAATGCACCGGTGCACAGCTCCTGGCGGCGGCACTGGCATATAGTCTGCAGATCTACTGTGATTTTTCTGCCTATACCGATATGGCTATAGGCTCGGCACGGCTTTTTGGAATCACGCTGACAGAAAATTTTGATGCGCCCTATCTGAGCCGCAGCATCAAGGAATTCTGGCGCAGATGGCACATTTCCCTCTCTGCCTGGTTCCGGGACTATCTCTATTTCCCTCTGGGCGGCAGCAGGAGGGGGAGCTGGCGTACCCGGCTGAATCTGCTGATCGTATTCACACTCAGCGGTCTGTGGCACGGTGCTGCCCTCACC
>CAKUHW010000334.1 GCA_934659415.1 uncultured Oscillospiraceae bacterium | reverse complement strand
TCCGCCGCGCACCGGTTCGGACGCTACTGCCGCATAGCGCTCCGGCGAAGCCGGCAGCTCCCGCCCGGCCAAAGGGCGGCCCACGCCGATCTGACTGATATTCGCGGCCTTCCAGCCCTCCACCAGCACCAGGTCCACCTCGTGCACCCAGGTCAGCAGCTCCTCCAGTGTCCGTCCTCTGCTCTCCATACAGGCCGCCCCATCCGGGGAGGAGATCAGAGTCATCGCCGCGCCGGCGCGGGCAAAGCGCCAGGTGTCCTTTCCCTCCCGGTCCAGCTGAAAGCCGTGGGCGTCGTGCTTGACCACAGCCAAGCGCAGCCCGGCGGCGGTCAGATGGGGGATGATCTTTTCGATGAGCGTGGTCTTTCCCGATCCGGAAAAGCCCGCAAAGCCCACCACAGGTATTCCGTCCATCCCTCAGCCTCCGATCTGGTTCATATCGCGGCCCGCCCGGCTGCTCTCCCGGGTGGAGAGCACCTCGTGGCAGGAGGGCTTGGCCAGGATGGCACGGCGGAACTGCTCCTGCATTTCAGAGAAGCTCATGCCCTTGATGGGGTACTCCTCCCCGGAGTGCAGGCACGGCTTCAATTTGCCGTCCGCCGTCAGGCGCAGGCGGCTGCAGGCGGCGCAGAAATGGTCGCTGACAGGGCTGATGAGGCCAACTCTGCCCTGCGCCCCGGGCAGACGGTACAGCCGGGCCACACCGCCGTCCTGCGCTGCGCTCTCCAGCTCCGGCAGGGCGGAGAGCACCGCCTTTACCGGCAAAAAGGCCTCGGGAGCAAAGCCGCCATCGTACATGGGCATCAGCTCGATAAAGCGCACATCCACCGGCCAGCGCCGGGTGAGCTCCGCCAGGGGACGGATCTCATCATCGTTCACGCCGCCCATGAGCACCGCATTGATCTTCACCCGGTCAAATCCGGCCTCCAGCGCCGCATGGATCCCGTTCAGTGCCGACTCCAGCGTCCCGCAGCGGGTAATGGAGGCATACTTGTCCGCGTTCAGCGTGTCCAGGCTGATGTTCACCCGGCTCACCCCCGCCTCCCGCAGCGGCGCCGCCAGGGCGGGCAGCAGCGTTCCATTGGTGGTAAGGCAGACCTCCCGGATTCCCTCGGTCTGGGCGCACCGCCGGCAGATAGAGAGAATGTTGCGCTTGACCAACGGCTCGCCGCCGGTAATGCGCAGCTTTGTAATACCAAGGGAGGCCGCGGCCGCCACCGCTGACACCATTTCCTCCTCCGTGAGCATATCCGCATGGGCCTTTTTGCGCAGCCCCTCTTCCGGCATGCAGTACCGGCAGCGCAGGTTGCACAGCTCCGTCACAGAAAGGCGCAGATAGGTGATCTGTCTGCCGTATCGGTCTGTCACACGCATTCCTCTCTTCCCGAAAGCCCGGATAATTCAGGGCAGTTCAAACTCCCGCACCAGCAGGGCGCGTACCGTCTCCATACTCTTCTCGCTGTACTCCAGCTCACCGTTATCAAAGAACATCGCGGCGCTGTAGATGATCGCACGGACGATGAAGGTCTTTCTCCGGCGCACCTCCTCCGGCATTCCGACCTCCCGGCAGTAGCGGGAGACGATCTCATAGGTCTTTTCGCTCAGCCGCCCGCGCAGGCAGCGGTACTCCTCCCCGCAGTCGTCAAAGTGCTGCATCACAATGCGGCGAAACTCCGGATGTTCCACCAGAAAGCGAATATACTCCAGGCTGATCTCGATCAGCAGCGTCTGCGTACCACAGGCTGCATATCTGCCGATCACCTCGCGCTGCCGCTGTTCATATATGCCGTTCATATAGCCGAATATCTCGGCGATGAACTCATGGCTGTCCTTAAAGTGCTTATAGGGGGCCGCACAGGACACACCACACCGCTTGGCAACCCTGCGGGTGGAAAAATTCCGGATGCCGAACTCATTGATCTCGTCCACCCCGGCCAGAATCAGCTTCTCCCGCATCCCGCCCGCGCATTCTCCCTGCCGCCCTGCCATACCGTCAGC
>CAKUHW010000333.1 GCA_934659415.1 uncultured Oscillospiraceae bacterium | reverse complement strand
CCAAGCCCCTTGCGCTTGGCAGTACCGTCAAAGATCACGTCCTCCATCTTGCTGCCCCGCAGGCTCCTGGTGGACTGCTCGCCCATCACCCAGCGGATCGCGTCCGATATATTGGATTTTCCCGACCCGTTCGGCCCTACGATGGCCGTGATGTCCGAGCCGAAGGTGAGGACCGTTTTGTCCGGAAAGGACTTGAAGCCCTGAATCTCCAGTGCCTTCAGATACAATGTGCGCACCCCGCTGCCTTATAATAGTCGTATCAAGGTATGATACCATTTTTCTTCTGTCTTTGCAACTTTTTTCCCGCCGGCGGGTCCTCACTGAATGACCTGCCTGCCCCGCCATTTCTCGCTCTTGTACCGCCAGACATAGATGATCAGCCGGCAGAGCCAGTCGGTGAACCATGCCAGCCACACGCCGATCAGGCCGACCTTCAGCACGCGGCAGAGCAGCATGCTGCCGCCCACGCGGAAGATCCACATGGACAGGGCCGACACCGTGGCGGAAAAGCGCACATCGCCGGCCGCTCGCATCCCATTGGGCAGGGTAAAGGCCAGCACCCAGAGGATGCACTTGGCAACGCTGCAGATCAGGACCATCCGTATGGTCAGCGCGGCGCTCTCCGGCGTCATTTTGGATATTCTGGTGATCAGCGGGGTGGCCGCCATCACGATCCCGCTCCATACGATGATCGTGACTTCGGAGTACAGGCAGAACCGGCGGGTATAGCGCTTCATCTCGTCCACGCGCCCCGCGCCGATGCACTGCCCAGCCACGGTCAGAAGACCGGTGCCGATGGCCTGGCTCGGCAGCGTCTGCACCAGCTCCAGCGTCTGGATCATGGCCTGAGCGGCCATGGCGGTGGTGCCCAACGTAGACACCGTAGACTGCACCATCAGCTTTCCCAGCTGGAACATGGAGTTCTCCACACCCGTGGGCACCCCCACCCGCAGCACCATGCCGGCCAGCGCCCGGTCAAAGCGGATGCGGGCATACCCCCGGATGGAGATGGGCAGGTCTCTTTTCCGGAGCATACACAGCAGCACCAGGCCGCTCACCACCCGGGAAAACGTGGTGGACAGGGCCGCGCCCGCCACCCCCATGTCAAGCACGTACAGCGTAATGGAATTGCCGATGATATTCACAGCGTTGGCGATGGCCGCCACGATCATAGGCTGTGCCGAATGGCCCCCGGCGCGGAACGTGGCCGCAGCGGTCTGCTGCAGCCCGATGAACGGATAGGAGAGCGCCGTAATAAAGAAGTAGACCAGCGCCTGCTCCATCACGCTGTCCTCCACCCGGCCGAAGATCAGCCGCAGCAGCGGCCCGCGCAGGCTGAGGCAGACCGCCATCAGCAGCAGGGATATGCTCAGGCTTACCAGCAGCACCTGACGGGCCGCGGCGTTGGCCCGCTCCCGGTCCTCTCTTCCCAGATACTGCGCGCAGACGATCACGCCCCCCGCCGCCAGCGCCGTCAGCAAATTGATGACCAGGGTATTGATGGAATCCACCAGCGCCACGGCGGAGATGGCGCTCTCCCCCACGCTGGTGACCATCATCGTATCCGCAATTCCCATCAATCCCGTGAGCATCTGTTCCAGCATCAGCGGAATAAGCAGATTGATGATCTGCCGCCGTGTAAACATATCCTTCGCTCCTTATTTCATTCCGGTTTCTCAAAAGTATAGTGTAACACAGGGCGCTGCAAATTGAAATGCACAGACTGACAAAATTTTTCCCGAAAAACGCGCCCGGGCCGCCGCGGTTCATACCGCGGCGGCCCGGATAAGATCGCCGGAAAGGCCGCACTCCCGCCGGCCCGTTCCGGCTCAGCCGGCCTGCTCAAACTGGCTGTTGTACAGCTCCTTGTAAAAACCGCCGGCCTCCATCAGGCTCTCATGGGTGCCGCTCTCGATCACATCGCCGTCCTTCATGACCAGAATCAGATCCGCGTTCCGGATGGTGGACAGCCGGTGGGCGATCACAAAGCTGGTCCGCCCGGAGG
>CAKUHW010000332.1 GCA_934659415.1 uncultured Oscillospiraceae bacterium | reverse complement strand
GACGAGGACGGCTTTGTCTACTTCAAGCAGCGCATCAAGCGCATGATCGTCACCAGCGGCTACAATGTCTATCCCTCTCAGCTGGAGAATATTTTCGACGCCCATGAGCTGGTGCAGATGAGCTGCGTCATTGGCGTGCCCGATCCCCTGAAGATGCAGAAGGTCAAGGCCTTCATCATGCTCAAGCCGGGCAACCTGCCTAATGAAGAGAACCGGCAGATCCTCATGGATTACGCCAAAAAGAACATCGCCAAGTATGCCCTGCCCTACGACATCGAGTTCCGCCCCGACCTGCCCAAGACTCTGGTGGGCAAGGTGGCCTATCGCCAGCTGGAGGAAGAGGAGCTGGCCAGGATGGCCGCAGAGACCAAAGCCGAGTGATAGAGCACGCCCCCGGTGCCGCAGGCGCTGCCGCGGTACCGGGGGCGGATCTTTTGCGGTAAAGTCAGCCGCTCTCCTCCAGCGCGGCCTCCTGCGCCTCGATGGCGCGAAAGCGCGGCATGATGCCGATCTTGTCCGGTGTGTGCACCGGAAGCTGATAGATGTCGTGCCCCGGGAACTGGTTCCCCTCCACCAGGCAGGGGCCGTCCGGGGTAAAGCACACATCCCAGCCCACATACCCCATCTCAGGCACCACCTGGGCCGCCTGCTCCACCATGGCCCTGGCCTTGTCCCAGTCCGGAAATACAAAGCCCTTGATGGGCGTTCCCGTGGCGGGATGCCGCTCATACAGATTTTTCTGCTTGTCCAGCGCCCGGTCCACTACGGTCCCCGTCTCCGGATCCATGGGGGCTACCATGCCGCCGCTGTTGAAGTTGTCCACATATTTTCCGTTGCCGATGCGGAACATAGCGGTCACCAGATACACCCTGCCGCTCTTTCCGCGGATGGTCACCATGCGCACCGTGTTGACCGCTCCCGGGTAAATGGCCGCCACTGCCGGGTGCTGCACGATCACTTCCTCCAGCTCCAGCTGCGGCGCCTTGGGCAGCAGGTAGGCATAGGCGGCCTCCGGAGATTCAAAGTCTGCGGTGCTCAGCTTTTCGATGCCCCAGCCGCAGCTCCCGCAGGAGGGCTTGGCCATGAATACCGGATGCCGGCGGAGGAAGGCCAGCACATCCTCCCGGTTCTCCCCTGTGACCGGCACCCAGTCCCGGTGGAGGAAGCCGGCAAACAGGGTGTTAAAGCGGACCTTGTCTCCCAGGTCGTCAAAGTGGGCCTTGTCGTTATACTTCACAACAATGGCATTGTTGCGCCCGCGGGTAAGATAGGTATCCCGCTGCTCCGGCGTCAGATCGTACATTTCAAAGAGATCGTAGTCCATGTAGCCCGCGCCGTACTTCACCGCGCACTCCCGCATATCCCGGAAAATAGCCATGCGGCCCTTTCCGGTCTTTTTGTGGATCAGATCGATCTTTTCCAGCATGGCCTTGTAGTTCATATGAAGCACCCGCTGAATCAGATAGCCGGCTTTCCCCATCTTCCCGTCTCCTTTTGCTCTGAACTTACCATCGATAGACAAGGGCAGGGATAGTGTACCACACTTGCCGCAAAAAAACAATGCCGGCACAGAGGCCGGCAGAACAGGAGCGCATCCCATGGAACAGAAAAATGTCACCGCCCGGCATACGGCCCTCTTCCGCGCTGTGTCGTGCGCCGTTATGGCCGCCCTTATGGGGGCCGTGGCCCCCTTGTCCATTCCCCTTAAGCCCGTTCCCATCACCCTGGGCACCATGATGGTATTGCTCAGCGCAGCTCTGCTCGGCTGGCGCAGGGGTACTGTGAGCACTCTGGTCTATCTGCTCATGGGGGCGGCCGGGCTGCCCGTGTTCTCCGGCTATCTGGGCGGTCTGTACCGGCTGGCAGGCCCCACCGGCGGATATCTTATCGGCTACCTGCCCCTGGCGCTCATCTCCGGTCTGGTCTGGGAACATACCTCCAACCGTTTTTTCCGGGCCCTCGGCATGATCGGCGGGGTCCTGTCCTGCTATCTGTTCGGCACCGTCTGGTTC
>CAKUHW010000331.1 GCA_934659415.1 uncultured Oscillospiraceae bacterium | reverse complement strand
CTGATGAACCTACCAGCGCGTTGGATGTGTCGGTTCAGCGACAGGTGGTGCAGGAAATGCTGAAACTTAGAGAACTGTTTGGAACTGCAATTATAATTGTAACTCATGATATTGGTGTAGTACGTGCAATGGCAGATACTGTTCTGGTTCTCAAAAATGGAAAAACAGTAGAATATGGTACAGCAGAAATGGTTCTGGATCATCCCAAGGATCCATACACAAAGAAATTGCTGGAAGCGGTACCGAAGCTGCAAAGGAAGGTCAGGTTGAATTGATGCTTTTCCCGGACGGCGCTGTAGAGCGGCAAAAATACGGCGACCTCGTCTTCGCGGTGCCCGGCGAGTGCCTGGGGCAGGGAGGCGGCTACATCTCCCAGGCCGCCGGTTTTGACATAGGGAGCCGCCTCGCTGGCGGCAAACAGAATCTTCATACCAAGGCTCCCTTCCGGATAATGATCGGAGACGCGGGGAGCCCCAAAAGTCTGGTGCCTGCGGAGATCCTGGCCCGTTTATCGATGATCACGTTCTCCAGCTCCGTATCCGCCTCAATGACGCCGCCCTGAAGGACAATGCAGTTTTTCAGCCGTGCACCCTTCCCAATCTGGATTCCACGGGAGAGCACACAGTGCTCGGCACGGCCCTGAATCATACAGCCGTCGGCCACAATGCAGCCGGATACGGCGCTGTCCGGCCCGTAGTAAGCGGGAACCTCGTCGTGAACTCTGGTGTAGATCGGGGCATCCGGACGGAAGAGTTCGCAGGCGACCGCGGGATCGGTCAGCGCCAAATTAGCACTGAAGTATTCCGCCGCGCTGCGGACAAACAGAACCTGTCCCTGGATGGGGTACGCATTGATGCGTAGCGAACCTTGATTGAATTGGTTCTGAATGTAGTCCCGCTCAAAATGGTAGGCCCCAAACGCCGTATATTCGCGTACGGTGCGGATCAGAAGCTCCCTGCTGATGATGTAGATGCCGATCGCCACATGGTCGCCGGCAGCCGGCGTCAGGCCCAGCGCAAATGCGCGGACCCGGCCCGACTCCAGCTTGAGCAGTGCGGAACTGGGCGTCATGCTGCGGCCGTCGGCCACAACGGTAACCGCCGTGATGTCGCAGCCGCTGTCAAGATGAGAGCGCAGCGCGGCGCGATAATCCATATTGTAGACCGCGCCGGTATCCGCAAGCAGAACATACGGCTCCGGGCTGTCCTCCAGAAGATCCAGGGCATTGCGCAGCTCGTCCAGCTTGCCGGCCGTATTGGTATTTACACTCTCGTTGGCAAAGGGCGGCAGAATATGCAGCCCTCCGTTTTTACGGTTCAGGTCCCATTCCTGCCCGCTGGACAGATGATCCATCAGAGAGCGGTAATGCTGCTTGGCCAGCACCCCGACATTGGTCACCCCGGAATTGACCAGGTTGGACAATACAAAATCCACCATCCGGTAACGCCCGCCGAAGGGCACTGCAGCCATGCTCCGGTCATAGGTCAAACTGTCCAGCTGTTCTCCGTACATCTCCGCAAAGATGATTCCCAGCATATCCATTTCAGCCGCCTCCTCAGATGATCTCGCCGGGCAGGATTCTGGCTCCGGCGGCAACGGTCTTTCCATGGCCCACAACGCTGATATTCCATTTCTCGCCCAGACAGTCCTCCGGCCGGCGGCCGACATGGGCGTTTTCTTCTACCACACAGCCTTCACCGATAATGGCATATTCCACGATCCCGCCGCGCCTGACCACCGTGTTCGGCATCAGTACCGTACCGCACACGCTTGCACCGGCCTCTATCACGCACCCGGTATAGATCACAGAGTGCTCCACACTGCCGCAGATGGTACACCCCTCGGCAATAAAGCAATTGCTGACAGAAGCATCCGGGGAGATCTGAGTGGAGGGGCTGGCGTAGTTCCGGGCATAGACGCGGAAACGCGGATCACGGATATTCAAGGGATCGCGGGGGTCCAGCAGATCCATGTTGGCGTCCCACAGGCTGCCCAGCGTGCCTACGTCCTTCCAGTATCC
>CAKUHW010000330.1 GCA_934659415.1 uncultured Oscillospiraceae bacterium | reverse complement strand
ACCGGGAATCGGTGATCTACACCGCCCACCTGCAAAAGACCGCCACCGAGACCTTCGAGGAGATGCGGGCCTTCTTTGAGAGCCCGCCCCTGCGCCGGTATGTGGCCGAGATCAAGACCGCCCTGGGGCGGGAGCAGATCCTTTTGAAAAACGGCGCCCGGGTCAAATTCCTGGCCCGCACCCGCAACGGCGGCCGGGGCCAGCACGGGGATCTGCTGATCTTCGACGAGGCCCAGGAGCTGGACGAGACCGCCCAGGGCTCCTTCCTGCCGGCCATCTCGGCCAGCGCCAACCCCCAGACCCTCTATGTGGGCACGCCCCCCGGGCCGGACGCCTCCGGCACGGTATTCCGGGAGCTTCGCCGGCGGGCCCTGGCGGGGGAATCCGGCCGGACGGCCTGGTTCGAGTTCTCGGTGCCCGAGATGGGGGATGTGCGGGACAAGGCCCGCTGGGCCGCCTCCAACCCGGCCCTGGGAAGGCGGATCCGCCTCTCCACCATCCAGGGCGAGGCCGAGCAGATGGACCCGGACACCTTCGCCCGGGAGCGGCTGGGCTGGTGGAGCCCGGTGCCCACCCATCAGCTGGACTATGCCCTGGACAAAAACGCCTGGGAGAGCTGCGCCAGCGAGGAACCCAAGCCCGAGGGCAAGACCGCCTACGGGGTCAAGTTTTCGGCGGACGGCAGCGCCGTCTGCCTGTGCGGGGCGGTGATCCCCCGGCAGGGCCCGGCCCGCATCTCCCTCATCGAATTGCAGCCCGGGGGCCGGGGGCTGGCCTGGCTGGTCTCCTGGCTGGAGGAACGGTATGGCCGGGCCAGCTGCGTGGTGGTGGACGGCCGGGGCGGCGCTGAGGTGCTGGTGGACAGGATCCGCCCCAGCTGGAAGGCCAAGGATTCGGTGATTCGGCCCTCGGCCCGGGATGTGGTGGCGGCGGCCGGGCTGCTCATCAACTGCGTGAACGAGGGCAGCCTTACCTGGTACCGGCCCCAGCAGGTCCTGCATGAGAGCGGGGCCACGGCCACCAAGCGCCCTCTGGGCGGGGGCTTTGGCTTCGGCGGGGAGAACAGCCTGCCCCTGGAGGCCTGCGCCCTGGCCCTCTGGGGCGCCAGGACCAGCAGGCGTGACCCCACCCGGAAGATGCGCATCGGATAAAGGAGAGGCTATGACCACATTGAATTTCGGGGCCGTGCAGGGCCTGACCCCCGAGGAAGGGCGGCAGCTGCAGGAGCTGGCCCAGGTGTATGAGTATCACCGGAGCCGCAACGCCCTCAAGGACAAATACTATGAGGGCCATGTGACCCTGAACGACGTGAACCTGGGCATCGCCCTGCCCCAGGGGCTGAAAAATCTGGAGGTGGGGTGCAGCTGGGGCCAGAAGGCGGTGGATGCCCTGGCCTGCCGCAGCATGTTTGACGGCTTTGTGGGCAGCGGCCAGGCGGCCCAGGCTGTGGAGCGGCTGGTGACGGGCAACCGGCTGCTGGCGGAATACGGCAAGGCCTGCCGGGACGAGCTGAAGTATGGCTGCGCCTTTGTCACCCTTTCTGCCGATAAGGCCCTGGGCTGCCGGATCCGGTTCCACTCTCCGGCCTCGGCAGCCGCCCTGTGGAGCGGGGAAAAGGGGCGCATCGACTGCGGGCTGGCCATCATCGACACGGTGCGGGACGAGAAAGACCGGGACACCTGGCGGCCCCACCTGGTCAACCTGTACACCGACCAGGCGGTGATCGTGCTCACGGCCCGGCAAGGCCGCTGGACGGCCCGGCGATATCCCCATAAGATGGGCCGCCCCCTGATGGAGCCGATGATCTGGAACGCCACCACCGGCAAGCCCTTCGGCCGATCCCGGCTCAAGGGGTCGGTGCGCTCCCTCATCGACGACTATATCCGCATCGCCGCCAACGCCGCCATCGCCCTGGAATTTGACACCACCCCCCAGAAATACCTGCTGGGGCTGACCGATGAGCAGTATGACGCAGTCATCTCCAACAAATTCAAGCAGTACATCGGCTCCATCATCGCCGC
>CAKUHW010000329.1 GCA_934659415.1 uncultured Oscillospiraceae bacterium | reverse complement strand
TGTTTGTACCTCCGCACGCCGGGATTCGCAACCGCAAAACGGATTTGCCTTTTCCGGCGCGCTCAGACTTCTGCAGCCGCTCAGCTCGGCGCCGCAGACAAAGCCATTATAAAACGCCCTGCCCGCCGATGCAAGAGTTTTTCCCAGATTTTTTCCGGAGGCTTTACTTTCAGACGGTAAGGTGCTACTATGTTACCGTACTATTTTAATACGGAGGAGACCATATGCACAGTACAGACCAGGAGGAAGCCCTCTACCGTGCCATTCTCACGCTTAAAACACCGGCGGAATGCCGCGCCTTTTTTCAGGATCTCTGCACCGTCACCGAACTGAAGGCCATGGGTCAGCGGCTGGAGGTGGCTCAACTTCTGGACCGTGGGATGATCTACAGCGACATTCTGGAGCGCACCGGCGCGTCCAGCGCCACCATCAGCCGGGTCAACCGTGCCCTTCAGTATGGAGCAGACGGATACAAACTCATTCTCCCCCGGCTGAAAAGATGATGGAAACCTATACGATTCTGGCAGAGCACTACGACGCGCTCACCACCGATGTGCCCTATCAGAAGTGGGCGGACTATATCGAACGCCACTTTGCCCGCCGGCGCACCGGCGTGCATACTGTGGCAGAGCTGGGCTGCGGCACCGGTACCCTGGCCGCCATACTCGCCGGAAGGGGCTATTCAGTCACAGCCCTGGACCTCTCCCCGGACATGCTCACCGCGGCGGCAGAAAAGTGCGCCGGACTGGACGTAACGCTGGTTTGCCAGGACATGTCCCGTCTGTCGCTTCCCAGCCCCGCAGATGCCGTACTGTGCTGCCTGGACAGTCTCAACTATATCACCCGTCCCGCCGCCGTCCGGCGTACCTTCCAGCGTGTCTTCTCCGCCCTGAGGCCCGGCGGTCTCTTTCTTTTTGACGTCAAAACGCCCCTGGCCCTGAAAAATGCGGACGGGCAGATCTATCTGGACGAGAACGAGTCTCTCTACTGCGTATGGCGTGGGGAGTACTCTGAAAAGCGGCGCATCTGCGGATACGGCATCGACCTGTTCGCCCAGCAGTCCGACGGGAGCTGGGCGCGGGGCGGCGAATATCACGAGGAGTACGCCTATACCATGGACGAGCTGTCCGCCTGGCTGTCCGACGCCGGTTTTTCACACATCCGGCAGTTTGGCGCGCTTTGCATGCGCGCGCCGAAGGCGGATGAACAGCGAATCTTCTTTACCGCAGAGCGAAAGGAATGAGCACAATGGATGAGATCGTGCGGGTGCTGGCAAAGGGTGCGCCTGTAAAGGCAATGGCCATTTCAGCCGCTGCTATGGTTGAGCGTGCCCGGGCTATTCATGATACATGGCCTGTGGCCACCGCGGCCTTGGGCCGCCTGCTGATGGCGGCCTCCATGATGGGCGAGCAGCTGAAGGAGGAAAACGGGACCGTCACGCTCCGCGTCCGCGGCGGCGGGCCTCTGGGTACATTGCTGGCCGCAGCAGACAGCGGCGGAAATGCCCGCGGCTATGTGGACGAGCCCGCGGTAGACGTTCCCCGCAAGGCCCACGCCAAGCTGGATGTGGGCGCTGCCGTCGGGTCTGACGGAGAGCTCACCGTAGTGAAGGATATCGGCTTGAAGGAGCCCTATGTGGGGTCGGTCCAGCTGGTGGGCGGCGAGATCGCCGAGGATGTCGCCGCCTATTTTGTGGAGAGCGAGCAGATTCCCACCGCCTGCGCTCTGGGCGTTCTGATCGCACCGGATCAGACCGTCCAAACCGCCGGCGGGTATCTGATTCAGCTGCTGCCCGGCGCGGATGACGACGTGATCTCCGCCATCGAACGGGGAATCGCACAGGTCGGCGCGGTGAGCGCGCAGCTGGATGCCGGCGTCTCTCCCCTGGAGCTGCTGCAGCACGTCCTCAGCGAGTTCGAGCTGCAAATTCTGGAGACCGTCCCCGTTGAGTACCGGTGTACCTGCTCCAGGGAACGGGTAAGCCGGGCGTTGATCAGCATGGGTCAGAGCGAGCTGCGCGC
>CAKUHW010000328.1 GCA_934659415.1 uncultured Oscillospiraceae bacterium | reverse complement strand
CCGCCGCAATGCTCTCCGCACTCATACGCCAGGGAACCGCCGTAACGCTTCCGTAGGCCTCCACATTCATAAAATTACCCCAACGGCCTATGATCTGCCCGATCAGCAGACCGAAGCAGCAGGTATCCGCCAGGCACCAGAAGGACCGTCTGCGCACCGCGCAGAACACGACCCCCGTCAGAACGCCCACGATCACCGCGCCGTAAATTGCCAGCCCGCCGTCCCAGATCGCCACCGCCCAATCCCAGCGGAACACGCCCGCGGCGTCCCGGTACAGGTCAGGATAGAAGATGACATAGTACGCTCTCGCCCCGATCACGCTCAGAGGCACGGCAAAGATCATCAGGTTCAGCAGTTCCTCCGGATCAAAGCCAAACCGCGGCGCAGCCACCCGGTAGCAGTAGACCGCCGCAAGGAGAAATCCGAAGGCAATGATGATCCCATACCAATAAATGTCCTTGCCGAACAGATTAAAGGCCACCCTGTTCAGCACAAATTCCAGCCCAAGACCGGGAAAATATACTGTATTCATACCATCGCTCCTAATCTGCCGCTCCCTGTGCGCCGCCCTTCGGCCGGGCCTCAAACAGTGCGCAGCGCTCTTTCGTGCACCAGCTCCGCAGCAACTCCTCCGCATCCTCTTTCCGGATCTCCGCAAACAGCGCGGGAAAACTGAAATAGTCCTCCCCTTCCAGATGTGCCGCGGCGATACCGATGCAGACCTCCCGCAGGTCATCCAGCTCCCGCAGCTTGCTGCCGTAGGCCGCCCGCACCAGACGCTCCCACAGCGCAGCGTCGATTCCTTCCCTTCCCAGGCGTTCCGTCTCTGCCAGCAGCGCATCCCGCACCTGCCGCGAAACCTCGCTCTCGCCGCCAAAGACCAGCCTGGCCGAGGTCTCCGTCGACTCGTCGTAGACGCAGGAGAACTCCCCGTTGATCACTCCCGTGTCATAGAGACGGCTGTACAGCGGCGCAGACGGGCTGGCCAGGGCATCACAGGCCAGTCTGGCCATCAGTTCCTGCCGCATACGGCGCCCGGCCGGAGCCGCGGCGCCCTTGAATCCCATCTGAAAAAGCGGCACCGCCACTTCCATCTCCTCCGTACGCTCATGGCAAATACAGTCTTCCGGTTCCTTCCAGACCGGCGGTATCCAGGCCGTGCCCGCCAGACGGTCTCCCAGGGCCTCCCGGACCACGGAGCACACCTGGCCGGCATCCAGATCGCCCCCGGCGACAAGCACCATGTTTCCGGCCCGATAGCATGCCTTGTGGAAGCGATAGAGCATCTCCGGCGTGATCTCCCGTATGGACGCCGTGCTGCCCACCACTCTGGTCCTGACCGGGTCTGCGGCATACATCATCTCCAGCAGGCGGCTGTAGGACTCGTCCCCCGGATCGTCCTCCGTCATGCGGACCTCCTGTTCAATGATGCCCCGTTCCTTTTCCACGCTCTCCGCCGTAAAGTACGGTACGGACACCATATCCAGCAGGATGCGCAGATTTTGCTCAAAATCCCGGGTCCCTGTAAAATAGTAACCAGTCATAGACGCGGAGGTAAAGGCGTTATCCGCCGCCCCGCTCTCGCCGAATTTTTCCGAGGCGCCTCCGTCCGGCATATCGAACATCTTGTGCTCCAGATAGTGCGCCGTTCCGGCCGGGACCGTCTCCCATCCCCCGCAGCCGTCCGGTATGCATATCGTAGATCCGCCGCAGCGCGCCGCAAAAAAGGCGAACTGCCGGCTGCTGCCCGGGCGGGAGAGCACATAGACCGGCAGCCCATCCGGCATTTTCTCATAAAATACCCGTTCGCCCAGGGCTGGATATTCCCTCAGCTCCATCTTACCCGTGCTCCTTTCCCCGCAAACAGTAAACTGTGTCGAGCCGTACCAGTCCGGCGGCAGCGGCGATCTCCTCCGGCGCAACTGCCTCCAGCGCCCGGATCAGCCCCTCCGTCCCGCTGTACCTCCGCCCTGTGAGCAGGCCGGTCACCGCCCGCTCCTCCTGCTGTCTCTGGCTGTCCCCGGATGCTACCAGGCCATTGACCAGCACGCGCACAGCCTTCGCCTGTTCGTCTGCCGTAAAGTCTCCCC
>CAKUHW010000327.1 GCA_934659415.1 uncultured Oscillospiraceae bacterium | reverse complement strand
GCCCCTCCAACCTGCAAGGGGCTGCGGCAGACTGTGTTCTTTATCCCTTTTTCCGCTTCCTGCAGAGGTAGATATCCAGCTCATCCTTCATCTTTTCCGGCATCTCCCGCTTGACCGGGCAATGCGCCGCATTTGCCATACGGTCCGCAAATTCCGCCAGAAAACGGCAGTCCGCCAGCATCTGCTCTCCACTCATCACAGCGGCGGTATCATAGCTGTTATGGATGGTCGCCGCGTTATGGGGGGCGCTGCGGGCGAAGGACACCGCAGGCACACCGCTGTCGGCAAAGGGCGTGGAGTCACTTGAGTAGACGCCCTGGCTGGCCTTCAGGCCAAAGCCCTTTTCCGCAGAAAGATACTCGATGTAGTGCACCAGTCGTTCCTCACCGGTGACACAGGCGATAAACCCGCCCATCAGGCAGCCGATCATATCCAGGTTGATATTCAGCACAGCCTTCCCCAGTTCCTGCTGATGGGCCCCGCAGTAGGCCTTGGAGCCCAGCAGTCCCCGCTCCTCACTGCCGCACCAGAGAAAGCGCAGCGAGGCGCGGTGCGGGTGATTGCGGAAATACTCAGCCAGATACAGCAATCCGACACAGCCGGACATATTGTCATAGGCACCCTGGGAGAGAGCTGTGGAGTCATAATGGGCAGAAAAGACGATCCATTCCTCCGCCGTTCCCGGAAGATCCAGCACAACGTTGTGAGATGTGCCCTTGCCCTCTGTCTGCTCCAGAGAAATTTTCACCGTCTGCACGCCCCGGCGGACCAGTTCAATGGCATCCTTGACGTTGATATTCACCCCCGGGATCCTGCGGCCCTTGCTGACATAGCTGCGCAGCTCCCGCTGGTCGATATCGCGGTCTGCATAGTTGGCGTCGCCGTCAAAGGTGATGAACCCCACTGCGCCGTTATCCACGATGTCCTGATACTTCCAGTACCCGAGATAGCCGTCCGAAAGGACCACCTTCCCCCGGCACTGTGCCAGTGAGCCGTCATCCAGGCTGGTGAGATAGTACAGCGGCGCCTCCACCTCGCCATTTCCGGCGCAGAGATAGCCCTTACAGGGTACACAGGCCCCGTCTGCCAGGAGGACGGCGCTCCGCAGCTCCGCCCTCTCCACCTCAAACGGCTCCAGCGCGGCGTTCAGTCCGAGGCCGGCGCAGCACTGCACAAGGTACTGCGCACACCGCAGCTCCGCGGCGCTGCCGCCCGTTCTGGGATAGGCCGTGTCTTGAAATATTCTCATGATCTGTTCTGAATTCATATCTGTCTCTCCATATCTGCCGGTCGGGATGTGTTACGCTTCCTCTCTCCCCGGCATATTCCAGCCCTCATGGTCAGTGTGGAGCAGGTGGTGGGCGGTGGAACTGAGCGGCCGGTCCAGGAATTCTTTGTACAGCGCTCCCACCTCCGGATTTTCGTGGGAGAAACGCACCTCGGCGCGGCGGTCCAGCTCCCACAGTACACTGCCCCTGGAGGATGCCAGCTCCTGTCCCTCATGAATCGGCTGCCCGCCGCCGCCGGCACAGCCGCCGGGACAGGCCATGACCTCCACGAAGTCATAGTGGACCCTGCCGTCGGCAAGAGCTTCCATCAGGGCCCTGGCATTGGCCAGACCGCTGACAGCCGCCACACGCAGCTCCCCCGCCCCGGGTATGGTGAACACCGCCTCTCTCCAGGGCTGCTCGCCCCGGATGGCGGTAAAAGCGTCCGCATCCGGGTTTTTCCCGGTGACCAGGTAATAGGCGCTGCGCAGCGCGGCGTCCATCACACCGCCGGTCGTGCCGAAGATCACCGCGGCTCCCGTACCTGTGCCAAGCGGACTGTCCAGGGGGACCTCCTCCAGATCGGTAGGTACGATGCAGTCGCTGCGGAAAAGGCGGTTCATCTCTCTGGTGGTCAGGACCACATCCACATCTGCGTCCCCGCAGGCGCTGCACATGGTCGGCAGCTCACACTCCGCCTTTTTGGCCGTGCAGGGCATGATGGATACTACAAATACTTTATGGGGATCCTTTCCGATCTGCCGGGCAAAATAGCTCTTTGTCACAGCGCCGAACATCTGCTGCGGAGACTTCGCCGTGGACAGG
>CAKUHW010000326.1 GCA_934659415.1 uncultured Oscillospiraceae bacterium | reverse complement strand
CCCTTCCGTGGCGTCGTAAAAGCGCGGGATCAGGCTCACCAGGGTGGTCTTGCCGCTTCCCGTGGCGCCGATTATGGCAAGGGTTTTTCCTTGCTCCACCTTGAAGCTGATATGCTCCAGTTCGTTCTCCGCTGCGTTGGGATAGCGGAAGGAGACGTCGCGGAACTCCACCGTTCCCCGCTGCTCCGCGTCGGTCCGGTCTCCCTCCCGGACAGAGGTCCTGCACTGCAGCACCTCATTGATACGCTCCGCGGAGACCTGGGCGGAGGGCATGAGCATGAAGATCATGACCATCATCATAAAGGACATCACCACATAGGTGGCGTACGTGCTGAACACCAGTACATTGCTGAACATCGTCAGCCGGCCCGCAGGGTCTCCCAGCGGCACCTGATTGACCAGGGCCGCGCCCAGCCAGTAGATCACAAGGGCCAGGCCGTTCATGCCCAGGCTCATCGCCGGCATCATGGCTGCAAACAGCTTCTGGTTCTTCATCTGAAGGTTCAGCATATCCGAGCTGGGGCCGTCAAACTTTCTGTTCTGATACTCCTCCGCGTTGAAGGCGTGGACCACGCTGATGCCGGTCAGGTTCTCCCGGGCCACCCGGTTGATCTTGTCCGTGAGCCGCTGCACCAGGCGGATGCGCGGGATGCAGGTGAGCATAATGGCCAGCACCGCCGCGCAGATAGCCACCACAAAGCCGGCCGTCACCACAGACAGCTCCCAGCTCTTCCCCAGAATCTTGATGACCGCCCAGACCGCCATCACCGGGGATTTGATGAGCATCTGCAGGCCCATGGCCACGACCATCTGAATCTGCGTGATGTCGTTGGTGGTCCGTGTGATCAGGCTGGGGACGGAAAAGGTCTGCATTTCCTCGCTGCCCATATCCATCACATGGTGAAACAGCTTTTCCCGGATGGTATAGCTGAAGCCGGAGGCCACCTTGGCGGACAAAAAGCCGCAGATGATCGCCAAAACTGCGCTGGCGGCGGTGCAGACCAGCATACGCCCCCCCACCCGGATGATATCCGCCGTGGCGCTGCCCGGCGTCTTGATCAGCGCGGTCAGATCCGTCATGTAGTCCGGCAGGGCAAGGTCAAAATAGATCTGCCCCAGCACCAAAATCGCACACAGCAGCGCCATCAGGGCCTCTTTACGCCTCATTCGCTTCAATAATCCGATCATCGTTCCGCCTCCATTTCCGGCTCCGGTACCCCGGCTTTCCGAATCGCCTCGATATTTCGCTCGAACACCGCCATGCACTTGCGCAGGTGAGCCAGATCCTCTTCTCCAAGCCCCCTGGCGATCTCCCGGCCAAAGAGCTCCTGCCTGGCGCGCCCCCGCTCAATGACAGGCCCCGCCTTCGGCGTGCACAGCAGGCGGCTTTTCCTGCGGTCTCCGGGGACTCCTCTTCGCTCCAGATATCCCTCCCGCACAAGCCGTTCCACATGGACGGACACGATGCCCGGCTTCATCCCCCGGCAGCAGCAGACGTCCGCCGCAGTATCATACCCCGGGTTGTTGGCCAGAAACATCAGAATATCCACCGCCGCAGGCGGCAGGTCCAGGCTTGTGCACAGGGGCTGCATCGCCGCGTAGTAGGCATCTCTGAACTTGTTCGCCGTATTGAACATCACGGCTGACGTCACACTGATCTCCGACATAACGCTTCCTCCGGTCTATATATTTCAATATTAGACTTTCTTATATTAGCCAATATCCGCAGAATGTCAATGAACAGATTGTAAACAATCTCTCTCCGCATGCTGTCACCGCTCTGCCGCGCGCAGCATAAAGCGCTCCAGCTCCCCGGCCGCGGCGCGCGGCAGCGAGGACCGGCGCTTGATCAGGCAGACAGACCGCTCCGGGGGGCGCTCCAGCAGATCGATGATCCGGATGCCCTGCCCCTCCGGGACCATATCCTCCGGCACAAAGCCGACTCCAAGGTCCGCCCGGACCAGGGGGATGATCTGATCGGTGCCCGCCGCCTCGAT
Organism: uncultured Oscillospiraceae bacterium; assembly: GCA_934659415.1. Taxonomy (GTDB): domain Bacteria; phylum Bacillota; class Clostridia; order Oscillospirales; family Oscillospiraceae; genus Enterenecus. Next base: position 98 of record CAKUHW010000326.1, on the reverse strand, counting down.
CGCCGGAGAAAACGACAGGCCGTTCTGGGCAAAGAAGGCGGCGTAGCGCTCAAAGGTCTTCGTCTCCGCCCCCAGGGAAATGATCGGGCAGCGCTGCA
>CAKUHW010000325.1 GCA_934659415.1 uncultured Oscillospiraceae bacterium | reverse complement strand
CGCCTGGCCAGCTGCCAGGCCGCCTCACAGCCGGCCAGGCCGGCGCCGATCACCGTAACAGGTTCCATAGCATTCCCTCGCAATTTCTCTCTGCTCAGCTGCCGCTCTCCCCTGCCGCGCTCTTAGCGGCAGACTTCCCGGCCGCAGATCTCTTCGCAGCGGCCGCCTTCCCGGCTGCCGCAGACTTCTTCACGGCAGTCTTCTTCGCAGCTGGTTTCCCGGCCGCCGGCTTCTTCGCAGCCGTTTTTTTCGCCGCAGGCCTGGCGCCCGGTTCCTTTTTCACGCCGGACTCCTGCCCATCCTCCTGCTCTGCGCCGGCAGAAGCGGTATCCGCCGGTTTATGATAGCCGCCGCGTTTATCCTCCGGCACAAAGCCCGCACAGCTCTCATTGATGCAGAAGGGGCGCTTGTAGCCCCTTCCGGCGCGCTTGAACATGGTCTGGCCGCAGAGAGGGCAGTTATCCTTCACCGGCACATCCCAGGTCATGAAGTCGCACGTTCTGGTCTCATTCTTCCCGCTGGCGTGTTCGCAGGCGTAATAGGTGAACTGTTTTCCGGTTTTCTTGCTCTTTCCTGTCCGTTTGAACAGTCTTCCGCCGCACTTGGGGCAGCGCCCCGGCATCTCCACCACCAGAGGCATGGTAAAGGTGCACTCCGGCCAGCCGGGGCACGCCAGGAAGCGCCCAAATCTGCCGGACTTGATCACCAGGTTTCGCCCGCACTGGGGGCAGATCTCCTCGGATACCTCGTCGGGCACCTTGATGCGCTCTCCGTCCAGCTCCTGCTCCGCCTGGGTCAGCTCCCGGGAAAAGTCGCCGTAAAATTCGCCCAGGACCTGCTTCCAGGGCAGCTTTCCCTCGCCGATCTCGTCCAGCTGGTGCTCCATCTGGGCCGTGAAGTCCGGGTCAACAATATCCGCAAACTTGTCCTTCATCAGTCCCGTCACCACCTCGCCCAACGGCGTGGGGCGCAGGTTCTTCCCGTCCTTGACCACATACTCACGGTCTGTGATCGTGGAGATGGTGGGCGCATAGGTGGACGGGCGGCCGATGCCGCGCTCCTCCAGGGCCCTGATGAGGGTCGCCTCGGTATAGCGCGCAGGCGGCTGGGTAAAGTGCTGGGCGCGCTCCAGTGCGCGCAGCTCCAGCTGCTCCCCCTCCTTCAGGTCGGGCAGGGGGGACTGAGGCACGTCTGTCTCCTCGTCCCTGCTCTCTTCATAGACCGCCGTATACCCGCTGAACTTCAGGGCTGAGTGGTTCGCCCGGAACCGGTAACCCGCCGAACTGGCCTCGATGGTGATGCTGTCGTACACCGCGGCGGCCATCTGGCAGGCCAGAAAGCGGCTCCAGATCAGCTTGTACAGTCGGTACTGCTCGCCCGTCAGGTCCTTCTTGACCTGTTCCGGTGTCAGGTTCACATCGGAGGGCCGGATGGCCTCATGGGCGTCCTGCGCATTCCCCTTCGCCTTGAAATGCCTGGCATGCTCCGGGCAGTACTCCCGCCCGTAGCGGGCGGATATGAAGCTGCGCGCCGCACTCAGCGCCTCTTCGGACAGCCGCAGGGAGTCGGTACGCATATAGGTGATCAGGCCCACCGCGCCCTCGCCCTCCAGCTCTACGCCCTCGTACAGCTGCTGTGCCACGGACATGGTCCGCCTGGGCGACATATTCAGCTTCCTGGATGCCTCCTGCTGCAGGGTAGAGGTCGTAAAGGGCGGCGCGGGATTGCGGTTCTTATCCTGCCGCTTGACGCCGGTGACCGTAAAGGTGTCCTCCCGCACGGCGTTTTCAATCAGACGCACCTCATCCTCGCCGGTGAGCTCCTGCTTTTTATCCGTACCGTAAAACTCGGCCTTGAAGCCGCCCAGGTTGGGCGCGATCCGCGCCAGATCCGCCGTAAGCGACCAATACTCCTCCGGCTGAAAGGCCCGGATCTCATCCTCCCGCTCCACCACGAGCCGCGTCGCCACCGACTGGACCCGCCCGGCGGACAGGCCCCGGCGGATCTTTTTCCACAGCAGCGGCGAGAGCTGATAGCCCACGATCCGGTCCAGCAGCCGGCGGGTCTGCTGTGCGTCCACCAAATTCTGATCGATCTCCCTGGGC
>CAKUHW010000324.1 GCA_934659415.1 uncultured Oscillospiraceae bacterium | reverse complement strand
GACGAACTGCAGGTCCACATGGGAGAAGAGCGGGGTCCCCTGATAGCTCAGGGACAGGTCGGAAACAGTGATCATGACGGAACTCCTTGTATCGTAATATCATATGATTTTGCCGGCGGTGCGGCAGAGAGCACACAAAACTTTATTATAGAGGAAATCTCCCGGCCCGTCAAGCCGCGGCTCCGGGGACCGGAAGGGGGGCTGAGCGGGGCGGAATTGCGCATTCTGCCCGAAAACGGGCATGAAAAAACCGCGGTATCGTCAAAACTTTCCTTGACATACTGCGGCGGCTATGATATGATAAATTGCTTTTATATCCTGTGCCGTTCAGGCGGCCCCAGGCACCCAGGCTAAACGCAGTATAGCAGACCGGAGCGGGGCTGACAAGAGGGAACGGCAGAAATGTGACAACAACCCCGGGCGTATCACGGCCCGAATCATCTACGAAGTGGAGCGTGACAAAATGGCAAGAGCGGTCAAGGACGTCTATTACGGCAAGACCCTGCGCAAGAGCTTCGCCCGCAGCGAGGAGATCCTGGAGATGCCCTATCTGCTGGAGATCCAGAAATCGTCCTACAAGTGGTTTCTGGAGACCGGCCTGCAGGAGGTCTTCAACGATGTGGACGCCATCACGGACTATGCGGGGAACCTGGAGCTGACCTTCATCGGCTTCTCCATGGACGATCCCCCCAAGTACACCATCGAGGAGTGCAAGGCCCAGGACTGCACCTACGCGGCCCCCATGAAGGTGCAGGTGCGCCTGCGCAACAAGGAGACCGGCGAGATCAAGGAGCAGGAGATCTTCATGGGCGACTTCCCCATCATGACCCAGGGGGGCACCTTCGTCATCAACGGCGCCGAGCGGGTCATCGTATCCCAGATCGTCCGCTCTCCCGGCGTGTACTACGCCTGCAACGAGGACAAGGCGGGCAACGTCACCTACGCCACCACGGTCATCCCCTACCGGGGCGCCTGGCTGGAGTATGAGACCGACCTGTCCGACGTGTTCTATGTCCGCATCGACAAGAACCGCAAGCTGCCTGTGACCTGCCTCATCCGCGCCGTAGGCCCCCGCACCGACGCGGAGATCCTGGACATGTTCGGCGAGGACCCCCGCATTTTGGCCACCCTGGAGAAGGACAGCTGCAAGTCCTATGAGGAGGCCATGCTGGAGATCTACCGCAAGCTGCGCCCCGGCGAGCCCCCCACGGTGGACTCCGCCGAGAGCCTGATGAACGCCCTCTTCTTCGACCCCCGCCGGTATGACCTGTCCGCCGTGGGCCGCTATAAGTTCAACAAGAAGCTGGCCCTGTGGCACCGGCTGAGCGGCCAGAAGCTGGCCGACCCCATTGCCGACCCCACCACCGGCGAGATCGTGGCCGAGGCCGGCGAGGTCCTCACCCGGGAGCGGGCTCAGGAGCTGGAGCGCCTGGGCGTCAGCGAGGCCGTGGTGGAGGTGGACGACATCCACACCGGCGCCCACCGGGTGAAGGTGTTCTCCAACCGCATGGTGGACATGAAGCACTTTGTGGACTTCGACCCCGAGCGGGCGGGCGTGAGCGAGAAGGTGCGCTTCTCCGTGCTGCGGGAGCTGCTGGAGCAGCGGGAGGCCGAGGGCCTGGATGAGGAGGACTTCATCGACCTGATCCGCAGCCGCACCGCCGACCTGGTGCCCAACCACATCATTGTGGACGACATCATGGCCTCCATCAACTATCTGAACTGCCTGGCCTTCGGCGTGGGCAGCGCGGACGATATCGACCATCTGGGCAACCGCCGCCTGCGCTGCGTGGGCGAGCTGCTGCAGAACCAGTTCCGTATCGGCTTCACCCGCATGGAGCGGGTCATCCGGGAGCGCATGACCATCCAGGACCTGGACGTGGTCACGCCCCAGAGCCTGATCAACATCCGCCCCGTGACGGCGGCCATCAAGGAGTTCTTCGGCTCCAGCCCCCTGAGCCAGTTCATGGATCAGACCAACCCCCTGGCCGAACTGACCCACAAGCGCCGTCTGTCCGCCCTGGGCCCCGGCGGCCTGTCCCGCGACCGGGCCTCCTTCGACGTGCGCGACGTCCACTACAGCCACTACGGCCGCCTGTGCCCGATCGA
>CAKUHW010000323.1 GCA_934659415.1 uncultured Oscillospiraceae bacterium | reverse complement strand
ACAAGGAGCTGCGGACCACGCCAAAATCTATGCTTGCTTTTTCCTTTCCTTTATGCTATAGTACTTAAGCTGGTCCGACAGAGGACACGCTGCATGACCGGGGTGTGGCGAAGCTTGGTATCGCGCTTGGTTCGGGACCAAGAGGCCGCGGGTTCGAATCCCGCCACTCCGACCATATTAACGAAACGGTATAGATGCTCCTGGCTTTTGCCAGGAGCATCTGCCGTTTCCGGGCTCTTTCCCGGCGCGCTTTCCCGGTGGGCCGCGCCCTATTGACATTTCGTCTTCCCCCGGTATAATAGGCAATGTGCATCAAGCAGTGCACATTGCTTTGCGTATTTTAAGGGGAAGGAATTCAGGCTATGGCTCCGAAGAACAAGTTTACAAGGGCAGAAATGGGGGAAGCGGCGCTGCAGGTCGTGCGGGCCAGGGGAATCGACGGCCTGACCGCAAAAGCGATCGCGGATGAGCTGGGCACATCCACGCGTCCGATCTTTACCGGCTTTGGCTCCATGGATGACGTCAGGCAGGAGGTCTATGCGGCCGCAGTACGGGTGTACGACGGCTACACCGGCGCGGGCCTGAAGGAGGAGCTCCCCTTTCTCGGCGTCGGAAAGAGCTGCATCCGGTTTGCACGGGAAGAGCCGGAGCTCTACCGGCTCCTGTTTCTGAGCCGGGCGCCGGAATACGGCGCCATAAAGTCGATGCAGCATCTCCAGGCGATCATCCGCCCGGCGCTGATGCGCATTTACCGGATCACTGCCGAAGAGGCGGACTTGTACTTCCGCGATCTCTGGCTTGTGGTGCACAGCCTGTCCACGCTGATCGTGACCGGCGACTGCCCCTATTCCGACCGGGAGATCGGCCAGATCCTGACCGGGTTCAGCCTCAGTATCTTCAAGTCCATCAAGGAGATTCCCGGCTTTGCGGCAGGCGTCTTTGACCGTGATGCGGCCTTCCGCACGCTGGTCGGCAGGTAAGCGGCAGTAAAACAGAAGAGAACAGAAAGCCAGACGCAGTACGGACCGGAGAACCGGTCTGTACTGCGTCTGTTCAATCCGTTAAAAAACTCAGGGGCGTTTTGCGGCAGGGGCGGACGGGGTCAGTCCGCCCTCCCTATCTCCATTTTGATATCGCCTGTGTCGGTCCTGATCTCGCATTTGCCTCCGGCTGCCGTCTGGGGGACCTCAACGTCTCCCGTATCGGTCTGCGTAAGAAAGATCTTGTCGGTCAGCAGACTGCCCGCAACGTTGCCGGTATTGGTCCTGATAAAGAGCTCCGCGGCATCCGAGCCGTCGAACCGCACATTGCCCGTGCTTCTTTCAATGGAAAGCTTTTCTGCGGCGGCCACACGCTCCAGCAGGATGTCGCCCGTGGTCCCGCTTGAGACCAGGCTTCTGCACGCAGCGTCGGTCAGACAGACCTCGCCCGTCGATACGCCTATCACGGCATCCCCCGCGCACTTCACATCCGAGACCGTCACCCTGCCTGTGACGGCAGAGAGGTCCAGGCCGCCGACGGCACCGTACTCAGCTGACCCCCCGCTCCGAACCGCAAAAACGGCCCGCCGCAGAATCTGCATCCTGCGGCGGGCCGTTGGCATTTGTTCATGATTTCTCCATTGAATTTTGCCCCGCCGTCCTATATAATAGTGTTTTATGAAATCATTTTCCTGTGAGGTGTTCCCCATGAGCCTACGAGTGGGCATCGATATCGGTTCCACCACCGTGAAGGTGGCGGTCCTGGACGGGCAGGGCGGGCTTCTGTTCCGCTCCTATGAGCGGCACTATTCCAAAACCAGAGAGCGGACACTGGAGACGCTGCAGGCCGCCGGCGAGCTGCTGCGGGGGCAGGATGTGCGTCTGGCCGTCACCGGCTCCGCCGGGCTGGGGGTGGCCAAGGCCGCCGGGCTGGACTTTGTCCAGGAGGTGTACGCCACCGCAGCCGCCGTGCAGACCTACATTCCGGACACGGACGCGGTGATCGAGCTGGGCGGCGAGGACGCCAAGATCATCTTCTTCGGCGGCGCACTGGAGGAGCGGATGAACGGCTCCTGCGCGGGAGGCACCGGCGCCTTTATCGACCAGATGGCCACGCTGATGAACGTCAGCGTGCAGGA
>CAKUHW010000322.1 GCA_934659415.1 uncultured Oscillospiraceae bacterium | reverse complement strand
CGACAATGCCCATGGCGAACATCTGCCAGGGCGTCCAGGGGCCCTGGGAAAAGAGGATGTTGGACACCAGCATGGTCACCGCACCCACCAAAAACCCCGTCTCGCCGCCAAAGGCGACGCCGGCAATGATGGCGATGGCCATAACGGGCTTGAACTGCGGCAGCATGAAGAAGGCCGCCCGGCCCGCCACCCCCAGCGCGCACAGCACCGCAATGATCACCAGTTCTCTGGCTTTCGGCCTGCGCCCCTCGAACACCAGGAAGAAGGGTGCCATACACTCCAGCAGCACCAGAAGCATAATAAAATAATACTTCCGGTTCTCCAGATAGACCAGGCCCACAAACAGCGTCAGGGGAATCAGCAGCAGAATGAGTACCGCGGCCACGGCCGTCCGCCTGCTGAGCCTGCGGCGCTCCGCAGGCGTCTGTACCTGGACGGGCGGCGGCGAACGGCGGCCGATGGCGGCCGCCAGCACCACCAGCGCGGCAATGAACACCCCGTAGAGCAGCGGCTGGGACAGCGCCGCCTCCGACAGGCCGCCGGCGGCAATGAGCGCGGACAGGTCCGTAATGCGGATGGCCTGGATAAAGGCTCCCGCAGCCGTCACCCCCGCCAGGCACGCCAGGGCCTTGCGCCACCAGGGCAGCGGGGCTGGCTTCCAGGCGGCGGAGCGGGGCGAGGCCTGGGGAAGGGGCGGGATCTCCTCCGGCAGGGCGGCTCCCGGCGGGAGCGTTCCGCCGCAGGCAGACACCAGGTCCTCCACCGTCACCGCCTGGGGCAGCAGGCTGCGGGCCATGCGGTTGACCGAGGTGGTGTAAAAGCTGTTGCCGGAAAAGAACTCCCGGGGCAGGGCCTGAGTGACGATGCAGCCGTCAAAAAACAGGGCGCAGCGGTGGGCATGGCAGGCGCAGAATTCCACATCATGGCTCACCATGAGCACCGTGACCCCCTGGGCCGTAAGGGCGGACACGATGGCGGCAAAGCTCTGCTTGAACTCAGCGTCCAGACCCTTTGTGGGCTCGTCCATCAGCAGGATATCCGGCCCGGTGAGCAGCACCTTTGCCAGGGCCGCCCGCTGCTGTTCGCCGCCGGAGAGGTCGTAGGGGTGCCGGTCCAGCAGCTCCCCCAGGCGGCACAGCGCCGTCACCCGGGCCACTGCCTCCTCCCGGTCCTGCCGGGCGCCCCGGCCCTCGTCCAGCAGTTCGAAAAGGTCCTCCCGCAGGGTCTTTTTCACAAAAAGCGTCTGGGGGTCCTGGGGCAGCACGCCCACGCGCCCCTTGGCGCACACCGTGCCCCGGTAGGGCTTCAGCAGCCCCGCCAGCAGCTTCAGGCTGGTGGACTTTCCCGTCCCGTTCCCGCCCAGCAGCGCCAGAAACTCCCCCCGGAGCACCGTAAGGTCCAGCCCCTTCACCACATCGGGCAGATCCTTTTCATATCGGAACCAGACCTCCCGGGCGGCAAGCACCTCCTCGCCGCCGGTATCCGTCTCACGCTCCGGCGGCACGGGGCCCAGAGGGTGCGCCCCGGCGTAGGCGTTCAGCCAGTTCCGCCCCTCCCGCACCGTAAGGGGGCAGGGGCCCGCGCTGTCGTCCACCGCCGCCCATACGCGCATGGCCGCCGGCATGGCCAGAAACATGGCGTGGCCCTGTCCCTTCAGCTGCGCCCCCACCTGCGCGGGGGTCCCGGTACACAGCAGCCGTCCCCGGTCCATCACCGCCGCCCGGGACGCCAGGGGGAGGGCCTCCTCCAGCCGGTGCTCCGTCAGCAGAATCGTGGTGCCGAGCTCCCGGTTCAGCTTGCCCAGGGTGGCCAGAAAATCCGCCGCGGCGATGGGATCCAGCTGGCTGGTGGGCTCGTCCAGAATGAGAAGGGACGGCTGCAGCGTCATCACGGCGGCCAGATTCAGCAGCTGCTTCTGTCCGCCGGACAGGGCGCTGACGTCCTTATGGAACCAGTTCTGTATGCCGAAAAAGGAGGCCATCTCCGCCACCCGGCGGCGGATGGACGGCGTATCGTACCCCAGGCTCTCCAGGCCGAACGCCAGCTCATGCCACACCTTGTCCGTCACCAGCTGATTGTCCGGCGACTGCTGCACAAAGCCGATTCTGCGGCTCTGGGTCCGGCTG
>CAKUHW010000321.1 GCA_934659415.1 uncultured Oscillospiraceae bacterium | reverse complement strand
GAATGCAACAGACCGGGAAGGAGCCTGCGTTATGAGCAAACTGACGCCCAAGCAGCAGCAGATCTACGATTACATCCTGTCCTTTACCGACGAGCACGGCTATCCCCCCTCCGTGCGGGAGATCGCCGAGGCCGTTGACCTGAAATCCCCCTCCACGGTCCACTTCCACCTGAAGGGCCTGCGGGAGGCGGGGCTCATCAGCCAGGCGGAGGGGAAGACCCGGGCCATCTCCATCACCGACGGGGCCCACGCCCGCAAGGATCAGGTCCCCGTGCTGGGGTCTGTGGCGGCGGGCTCGCCCATTCTGGCGGAGGAGTGCATCGAGGAGTACCTCACCTTTGACACCAACGGCCTGAACGGCGAGTACTTCGCTCTGCGGGTCCGGGGGGAGTCCATGCTGGAGGCAGGCATCCTGCCGGGGGATCTGGTGGTGGTGCACCAGCAGGAGAATGTGCGCAACGGCGACATCGTGGTGGCGCTCTTTGAAAACGAGGCCACCGTCAAGACCTTCCGCCGGGAGGACGGCCATGTCTGGCTCTACCCGGAGAATTCCAGCCCGGAGTATCAGCCCATCGACGGCGAGGGCTGCTCCATCCTGGGCCGGGTGACCGCGGTGGTACGGAGATATTAAGGCAAAACGTGCCGCCCCGAGAGAATCGGGGCGGCACGCCTTTATTTTTATGGTTCCGGCTTCGCCGCTTGGGCTCACACCATGCTCTTCAGCTCGGGACTGACGATGAGGGTGGCCTCGGTGGCGGCCTGGATCTGCTCCACGGTGAACTCGGGGTTGTACTCGGTGAGCACCAGGCCCTTGTCGGTGACCTCCATCACGCCCATCTCGGTGATGATCTTGGTGATGCAGTGCACGGCGGTGTAGGGCAGCTTGCACTTCTTCAGGATCTTGGGATTGCCCTTGGCGGTGTGCTCCATGGCCACGATGACGTTCTTGGCGCCCACCAGCAGGTCCATGGCGCCGCCCATACCGGGCATCTTCTTGCCGGGGATGATCCAGTTGGACAGGGAGCCCTCCTCGTCCACCTCAAGGCCGCCCAGGATGGTGGCGTCCACATGGCCGCCGCGGATCAGGCCGAAGGAGGTGGCAGAGTCGATGAAGCAGCCGGCCTCGCTGACGGCGGAGGGGGAGCCGCCGGCGTCCACCACATGGATGGGGTCGCGGTTGGCGTCGGTGACGGCGCCGGTGCCGATGATGCCGTTCTCGGACTGAAGGGTCACATGGATGCCCTCGGGCAGATAGTTGGGGACCAGAGTAGGCAGGCCGATACCCAGGTTGACCACGTCGCCGTCCTTCAGCTCCTTGGCCACGCGCTTGGCAATAAAGCCCTTGATCTCAGACTTCTCCATTAGTATTTACCTCCCTCGACTACATAGTCCACAAACACGCCGGAGGTGCGCACATCCTCGGGGGTGATGCGGTCCACGATCTCCTCCGCCTCGGCGATGACCACATCGGCGGCGGTGGCCATGACGATGTTGAAGTTGCTGGTGTCGCCCTTGTACCAGACGTTGCCGTTCTTGTCGATCTTCGCACCGGCGATGACAGCGAAGTCGGCGTGGACGGGGGCCATCAGCAGGTAGTCCTTACCGTTGATGGTCTGCTTGCCCAGGCACAGCTCGTTGTCCTCCACGATGGTGCCCACGCCGGTGGGGGTGAGCACGCCGCCGAGGCCGGCGCCGTCGGCGCGGATCATCTCAGCCAGAGAGCCCTGGGGGACCAGGACCACGTCCAGGGTGCCCTCCTGCATGTTCTGGGTTGCGACCTCGGGGTTGAGACCCACATGGGTGGCGATGAGCTTCTTCACCTGGTGGTTGTGGACCAGCTTGGCCACGCCGTAGTAGTCCTCGCCCATGGGGCCGCCGGGCATGGAGGCGTCGTTGCCGATCATGGTCAGGTCCTTGACGCCGCTCTTGGACAGGGCGTCGATGAACTTATGGGCGTTGCCGCAGCCCATGAAGCCGCCGAACATCACGGTGGCGCCATCGGGGATCAGCTTGACCGCCTCTTCGATGGATACGAATTTAGGCATTTTTATGACCTCCTGTAATTTGATTAGACCCGCGGAGGGCAGGGGCCCTGTCCCCCGCGGGAGTTTTACGGACTTGAATCG
>CAKUHW010000320.1 GCA_934659415.1 uncultured Oscillospiraceae bacterium | reverse complement strand
ATGTACGCCCCGCCCCAGAGCAAGCGGGAGCTGCTGCGCAAGCTGCTGGACGTAAAGCAGCTGTCCCAGCGCGTCCGGCGCAGGCTGGCCCCGGAGCCCGCCGCCCTGGCCGGCCGCCGGGCGGCCTTCGCCCGCTTCCGGGAGGAGCAGGTGCCCCACAGCGGAGCGGTGTATACCCACGAGACCATCGGGGAGTGCGCCCCGCTGTACGACGCCTTCGTCACCGGCAGCGACCAGGTATGGAACCCCCTGAACTGGCAGGACGCCTACCTGCTCACCTTCGTGCCGCCGGACAAGCCCAAATTCTCTTACGCGGCCAGCGTGTCCCGCCAGTCCCTCACCGAGGCGCAGCAGGCGGATTTCCGCCGGTGCCTGGCGGGGTACAAGGGGGTGTCCGTGCGGGAGCAGCGGGCGGTGGAGCTGCTGAGCCCCCTGTCCCCGGTGCCGGTGGAGCAGTCCCTGGACCCCACCATGCTCCTCACCGCCGGGCAGTGGGAGGCTGTCTGCGAGCCCCGGCAGGTGGAGGGCCCCTATGTGTTCTGCTTCTTCCTGGGGGAGGACGTCCGCCAGCGGGAGGTGGCCCGCGCCTTTGCCGCCGCCAAGGGCCTGCCCCTGGTGACCCTGCCCTATCTCACCGGCACCCGCCGCCGCTGCGACGACCGCTTCGGCGACCGGCGGCTGTTTGACGTGTCCCCCGGGGCGCTGCTCTCCCTCATCCGCCACGCGGACTATGTCCTCACCGACAGCTTCCACGCCTCGGTGTTCTCCGGCGTGTACCGGCGGGAGTATTTCGTGTTCACCCGGCTGTTCCAGGCGGATATGAGCGTGCGCATCCGTACCCTCACCCGGCTGCACGGCAGCGAGGACCACTTCTGCGATACCCCGGAGCGGCTGAGCGCGGACTACCTGCTCTCCCTGCCCCCCATCGACTACGCCGGACACGGCGGCGAGCTGGAGCGGCTGCGGGAGCAGTCCCTTGACTACCTGCGCAGGATGCTCGGGTAGGACGGCAGGCGGCCTTTGCCGACAGGGGAAATCGTCGCCGGGGCAAGGGCAGGCGGTCATGGTGACAACCCCTCAGTCAGCGCTCCGCGCTGCCAGCTCCCTTTACACCAAGGGAGCTTAAGGGATTGGTACAGTCCTTGCAGATGCGGCGCACCCGTAGGGCAAGGGCTCCGCCCTTGCCGCCTGTATAAAGAAAGAGATACCCACCGGCCCGGCCGGTGGGTATCTCTTTTCCTATCATGCGGGCGGCTCAGTAGGCCACGCCCCAGTAGACCATCTTGTCCGCAGGCTTGCCGCAGCAGGCGCACACATCCCCCAGGTGCTCCTGCCGGAGGGGGATGCAGCGGGAGGACATCCCGGCCTTCTCCTTCATGGCCAGCTCACACTCCAGGCTGCCGCACCACATGGTCTTGATAAAGCCGCCCTTCTCCTCCTGGATGGCCTTGGCCTCCTCCAGGGTGGAGGCGGCGTAGGTGTGGCTCTCCAGATTCTCCAGGGCCTTGGCGTACAGGCTGTCGTGGATGTCGTCCAGCACCTGCTTCACGGTCTCCTCGATGCCATCCAGGGGAACGAACTGCTTCTCGCCGCTGTCCCGCCGGACCAGGACGCACTGGCCCTTCTCCATATCCTTGGGGCCCAGCTCCAGGCGCAGGGGCACGCCCTTCATCTCGTACTCGGCGAACTTCCAGCCGGGGGAGTTGTCGCTGTCGTCCACCTTCACCCGCAGTCCGGCGGCCTCCAGCCGGTCCGCCACCGCCCGGTTGGCCTCGACCACGCCGTCCTTGTGCTGGGCCACGGGGATGACCGCCACCTGGATGGGGGCGATGCGGGGGGGGAGCACCAAACCGCTGTTGTCGCCGTGGGTCATGATCACCGCGCCGATCATGCGGGTGGTGGAGCCCCAGGAGGTCTGGAAGGGATACTGGGGCTTGTTATCCCGCCCGGCAAAGGTGACGCCATAGGCCCGGGAGAACTTGTCGCCGAAGTAGTGACTGGTGGCGCCCTGCAGGGCCTTGTGGTCCTTCATCATGCACTCCACGGTGTAGGTGGCCTCCGCCCCGGCAAACTTCTCCTTGTCGGTCTTGTTGCCGGGGACTACGGGGATGGCCAGAACGTTTTCGAAGAAGTCGGCGTAGCAGTTCAG
>CAKUHW010000319.1 GCA_934659415.1 uncultured Oscillospiraceae bacterium | reverse complement strand
GTCCGATACACCCTACCTGAAACAGGTCGTCCGCGCTCTCGCCCCGGCCATGGAAGCGCTGCACCACAGAGAGCACCAGGCGAAGATTGCCCTCGATCAGCTCTTCTCTGGCTGCCGCGTCCCCGGCCCTGGCACGGCGGAGCAGCTGAATGCTCTCTTCGCTCTTCAGCACCTTCAGCTGTGCTGTGTTGATACCGCAGATCTCCACCTTGCCCCGCATAGCTCCACCCCGTTTGAAATACTGCATTCAGTATTTCCGGGACGCGCCTGTTCATACCGGGGCGGCGCGGAGTTTATTTTTTATCGTATGACCGGATTCGATGGATTATTTCAGCCTTGTCCGGCCCCCCGCCGGATGCTTCTCTTTCTCACAGGCAGCTCAGGATCTCACGCTTCAGCCGGTCGATGATGCGCTTTTCCAGCCGCGAAATGTAGGACTGAGATATCCCCAGCTGATCTGCCACCTCCTTCTGCGTGCGCTCCGGTGTGCCGTCCAGGCCGAAGCGCAGCGTAATGATCCGACGCTCCCGTTCACTGAGGCGCTCAACAGCACGGAAGAGCAGTTCCCGCTCCGCCCGTTCCTCCACAGGCTTTTCGATCAGGTCTCCCTCGGTGCCCAGCACATCGGACAGCAGCAGCTCGTTTCCGTCCCAATCGACATTCAGCGGCTCGTCCAGAGACACCTCCCCGCGGCGATTTGCGATTTTTCTGAGATACATCAGAATCTCATTTTCGATGCATCGGCTGGCATAGGTTGCCAGCTTGATGTTCCGGTCCGGCTGATAGGTCTCCACCGCCTTGATCAGCCCGATCGTGCCGATGGAGATCAGATCCTCGATCCCAATTCCGGTGTTTTCAAACCGCTTGGCTATGTAGACCACCAGCCGCAGGTTGTGCTCGATCAGCCTGTCGCGGGCCCCCTGCTGCCGGTCCGGCACGCCCAGGTCCGCCGTCAGCCGCTGCTCCTCTTCTCTGGACAGCGGAGCAGGCAGCGTATCGCTGCCGCTGATGTAATGGATCCCGCCGCAGGACAGCAGACCCAGCCGCGCCAGAAGCCGGTCCAGCCGGGCGCGAAGAAGCTCCATTGTGATCATATCAAATTCCTCCGATCAGCGCCTGATATTCTGACGATCCAAACCCCGTGGGAGCCAGTGCGATCAGCAGGCCGCCCAATTTCCTCGGCCCCATATACACATTGTCGGCCCGGACCGCCAGCAGCAGGCCGCACTCCACACCTACCGCCCGGTAGGATATCAGCCGTGCCCTGACACCGCCCTCTCTGCACCGGCGCAGCGCCTCTACCGGCCTGGCCGGGTCTGCTCCGGAGGGCAAAATGTGCGCAAACCGCTCTGCCGCAGCCACCACCACAGGACGGTTAGTCTCGGGGTCTGTCAGAGTGTGCCCGGTGTCCACCAGCGCCGTGAGCACCGTTTTTACACCCGCCGCCTGGATGGTGAGCTCCGTCAGCGTCCGGCCTCCGCTGCCGCTGCGCAGGCGCAGGGTAAGGGTCAGCAGGAAATAGCACAGAATCAGCAGCACCAGCAGCAGCCGCAGGTCTACCGCGCTGTACAGTACGCCGCCCCGCACCGTCAGCGCCGGACTTCCAAGAAGCTCAGCGCCCACTACCAGACCTGCCAATACCGCAGACGCGCCGAAAAACGCCAGGAGTACCCGAAGAAGCCCGCGCTCACCTCCGTAGGCGATCAGGGGCATCAGAACCCCCACGCCCAGCCGGCAGGGCCATGCGGAAAGCCAGCTCAGCCCCGGCAGGAAGATCAGCGCTGCATAAGCGGCCCCGACGCCCGCACTCAGCGCAATGCGCCAGCGCCGCAGCACAGCTCCGGAAACACGCCCGGCCCCCAGCAGAAGCAGATAATTTGCCGTCAGATTGAGCAAAAAGAGCATATCTATGTAGACAACAGTCATCGGCGGCTCCTTTCCAGGCCACAGTCCTCCCTGACCTGTTCCAGCGGGGTCAGATCCGCATCCTGCAGCTATGCCCGGACGACCCTATTATAGACGGTCTGCCGGGAGGAAAAGGGCAAAAAAGGGCCCTGAAAACCAGCTCTCATCGGTTTTCAGGACCCACCTTATCTAACTCTGCCCATCCTTTGACTGCCGGATGATTCGCTTGATCGCTTTCTCCGCCTTG
>CAKUHW010000318.1 GCA_934659415.1 uncultured Oscillospiraceae bacterium | reverse complement strand
TCCATATCCAGTGCCAGCCGGTTGGGCATGTGATCCTTCGCGCGGAAGTCCTTGACCTCTGCGGCCCGGTGAATGGGCAGAGAGCCGGTATCGATCTGTTGGATGTCGCCGATACCGCAGACCCCGGCGCGCAGCGCGGCCCAAAAGGCATCGGTCCCGACGCCGATCGGGGTCACCGCGCCCATACCGGTGATGACGATACCCTCGCTCATGCCTCGGCGCCTCCCACCTTGCGGAAGGCCAGGCAGGCGTTGTGACCGCCAAAGCCCAGAGAGGAGGACATAGCTACCTCATAGTCACCTTTCCGGGCGGAGAGCGGCGCGTAATCCAGGTCGCACTCGGGGTCAGGGACCGTCAGGCCGATGGTGGGGGGTGCAATACCGTCCCGCAGGGCCAGAACAGAGGCTACAGCCTCCGCGCCGCCCGCAGCGCCCAGCATATGCCCGGTCATGGATTTGGTGGAGCTGATGACGAT
Organism: uncultured Oscillospiraceae bacterium; assembly: GCA_934659415.1. Taxonomy (GTDB): domain Bacteria; phylum Bacillota; class Clostridia; order Oscillospirales; family Oscillospiraceae; genus Enterenecus. The sequence goes on along the minus strand of CAKUHW010000318.1, from coordinate 1,680 downwards.
GCGGCGTGCCCGCTCCTCGCCCAGAGCCTTCTTGATGGCCAGGGTCTCGATGCGGTCGTTCATGGGAGTGCCGGTGCCATGAGCATTGAAATAGACCTTGTTCGTGTCCGCGCCGCACTCGCGCCAAGCATCCGCGATAGCTCTGGCACCTTCAGTGGCCTCGGGGTCGGGGGCGGTCATATGGTAGGCGTCACAGGTGGAGCCGTAACCGGCCAGCTCTGCGTAGATCCTGGCGCCACGGGCCTTGGCGTGCTCCATCTCCTCCAGCACCAGAACGCCCGCGCCTTCGCCCATTACGAAGCCGCCCCGCCGTTTGTCAAAGGGCAGGGAGGCCTGAAGCGGATCCTCAGCGGTGGACAGCGCCTGCATATTGGAGAAGCCCGCGGCGGCCAGGGCATTTACGGTGGCCTCGGCTCCGCCGGCGATCATGGCGTCGGTATAGCCGTGGCGGATGAGACGCATGGCCTCGCCGATGGCGTTGCTGCCGGAGGCGCAGGCGGTGACCATGGGGAGCGCGGGGCCCTTGCAGCCGTAGCGCATGGCGATCATACTGGAGGCCATGTTGGCGATCATACTGGGGATAAAATAAGGGGATACCCGGCGGGGCCCCTTCTCCAGCAGCTTCTGGTGTTCTGCCATAAAGGTGGCGATGCCGCCGATACCGGTGCCGATGTACACGCCGAAGCGCTCGCCGTCCACGGTACCGGCGATGCCGCTGTCCTCCATGGCCTGCACGGCGGCGGCAATGGCAAACTGGGTATAGATGTCGCTGTGGAGCACATCCAGCTTTTCCATATAGTTCTTAGGTTCAAAGTCCCGGACCTCAGCGGCCACCTTGACCGTATAATCGGTGGCGGCAAACTTGGTGATGGGGCCGATGCCGCACTTTCCGGCGACAAGGGAACTCCAGAACGTGGAGACATCATTGCCGACAGGGCTGATCACGCCCAGGCCGGTCACTGCGATTCGTCTCATAAATTACCTCCGGCTTCTTCTGCCAGCAGCCGGTTCAGCTGCCGGTCGTAATGGGGATGGGTTTTTCTCAGCTTCAGGGGCATACGGCTGTTCCGGTCCAGAAAGCAGTGCTCGCTCTCACCCTGGGCAAACAGCAGCCCTGTCTCCGCGTGGCGGATCTCGTAGCGGTAGCGGGCCCGCACACCGTTATAACTGCTCAGCACCGTGCGGATGGCAACTGGGTCGTCGTATCGTGCGGAGGCGCGGTAGCGGCAGTTGACAGAGAGGACCGGCATGATGATCCCCTCTGCCTCCACTGCCCGGTAGTCCACGCCGTTTTTGCGCATGTAATCTGTCCGGGCCTCCTCCATCCAGCGGATATAGTTGGAGTGGTGGACAATGGCCATCTGGTCTGTCTCGTAGTAAAAAACCCGGCGCAGGTAGGGAGAGACGTCCATCAGCCCTCACTCCTTCCGATACGCCGGAAGCGCTGGTAGCGCGCCTCCAGCCGCTCCCCGGCGGGCATGGCGGCAAGCTGCTCCAGCTGGCTGCGCAGGTCGGCGGCCAGTGCGTCATAGAACTCGGGCTTGCCCAGCTCCTGCTCGGACAGAATCCGTTCGATCATGCCGTTTTCCAGGACGTCCTGCGCGGTGAGCTTCAGCTGCTGGGCGGCCTGTTCGGCCAGAGAGGCGTCCTTCCACAGGATGCTGGCGCAGCCTTCCGGTG
>CAKUHW010000317.1 GCA_934659415.1 uncultured Oscillospiraceae bacterium | reverse complement strand
GCCATGGGCTGTACGGAGCCCATCGCGGTGGCTTATGCCGGAGCCCTGGCCCGGGAGGCGCTCGGATCCCTGCCCCGGCGGGTAGAGCTGACCGTCAGCGGGAATATCATCAAAAACGTCAAAAGCGTGATCGTCCCGCATACCGGCGGCCGCAAGGGACTCTCGGTAGCGGCGGCGGCCGGTATCTGCTGCGGGGACGCCGGGGCGCGCCTGGAGGTGCTCTCCCGGATCACAGACGATCAGCTGCAGGAAATAGACCGTTTTCTGCAGCTGACGGAGATCACCATTCACAGATCTTCCCTCCACTGCCCGTTCGACATCCAGATGAGTCTCTGGGACGGTACGCGCAGTTCCTATGTCCATATCGTGGGCAGCCATACCAACGTCGTGCAGATCCGCCGGGGTGCGGAGCTTCTGGTAGACCGGCCCTACTCCGACGCTGCGGTACAGCCGCCGGAAAACCGCCGGCTGCTGAACGTGAAGGATATCATCGCCTTCGCGCAGTCCGCCGCCATAGAGGATGTACAGCCGCTTATCCGGCGGCAGATCAGCTGCAATACCGCGATCGCCCGTGCGGGCCTCACCGGGCAGTATGGCGCGTCCATCGGAAAGATTCTGCTGGATGCCTACGGAGACAGCGTACAGAACCGCGCCAAGGCATGGGCAGCTGCGGGCTCCGATGCCCGGATGAACGGCTGTGAACTGCCTGTGGTGATCAATTCCGGCAGCGGCAATCAGGGCATGACGGCCTCCCTGCCGGTGATCGTCTACGCCGAGGCGCTTCACGCCCCGGAGGAACAGCTGATCCGTGCCCTGCTGGTGTCCAATCTTGTGACGATCCACCTGAAAACAGGAATTGGCAGTCTCTCCGCCTACTGCGGAGCCACCAGCGCGGGCGCGGGCGCCGGCGCCGGTATCTGCTGGCTCTATGGCGGCCGCTATGATGAGATCGCCCACACCATCGTCAACGCTCTTGCCATCAACTCCGGCATGCTGTGCGACGGAGCAAAGGCCAGCTGTGCGGCAAAGATCGCCTCTGCCGTGGAGGCCGGGCTTCTGGGAATGGAGATGTACCGGCACGCCAGCCAGTTTTACGGCGGAGACGGCATCACCTTCAAGGGTGTGGAGAACACCATCACTGCCGTGAGCGGCATCGCCCGGGAGGGGATGAGCGAAACAGACAATGAGATCATCCGCCTGATGCTCGAAGGAGATAGGAAAGAATGAACATTCTGGTCACCGGCTTTACCCCCTTCGGCGGCGAAGTATGCAATCCCTCCTGGAGCGCGGCCTGCACCCTGCCCGACTCGACAGGCAGTGCACGGATATACAAGCGGGAGCTCCCCACTGCCTTTGAAGCTGCCGCCGCAGCACTTTGCCGGGCGGCGGAGGCCGTCGGGCCTGATGTGATCTTGTGTCTCGGGCAATATGGCGGCAGTCCGACGATCCGGGTGGAACGGGTCGCCGTCAATCTTATGGATGCCCGCATTCCGGACAACAGCGGCTTTCAGCCCAGAGATCTCCCCGTCGTGCCGGACGGCCCGGCCGCCTACTTCTCCACGCTTCCCACCCGAAGCATCGTGCAGGCGCTCCGGTCCCACGGCATCCCCGCCGTCCTCTCCTATTCCGCGGGCACTTATGTCTGCAACAGTCTGCTCTACTCCGCTCTGCACCTGTGCGCCTGCCGCTTTCCCTCTGTCCGGTGCGGCTTTCTCCATGTGCCCTTTTTGCCGGAGCAGGCGGCCGCCAGGGACGCGGGCGAGGCGAGCATGAGCCTGGACACCGTCAGCCGGGCGCTGGAGATCTCCATCCACACCATTTTGGAGCATTGAACCGGCACCTTTTCCTCTCTGATACGATTATCCCCTCGTCCGGCAGGAGCGGCAAGCCTGTCGGGCGGGGGGATGTTTCCGTTTGCTACAGTTCCTTGCGGATCCTGCCCAGGGCGCTCTTCTCCAGACGGGAGACCTGCGCCTGGGAGATTCCGACCTCTGCCGAGACCTCCATCTGGGTCTTCCCCTGAAAAAAACGCAGGTCGAGAATGCGCCGCTCCCGCTCCGGCAGGCGGCGGATCGCATCGCCCAGCGCAATCTGCTCCAGCCAGCGCTCGTCCGTATTTCGCTCGTCCCGTACCTGATCCATCACGCACAGTGCGTC
>CAKUHW010000316.1 GCA_934659415.1 uncultured Oscillospiraceae bacterium | reverse complement strand
GGGGACGATGGAATTTTTGATATAGGCCGCCGCATAGCAGCTGAACAGCGCGCCGGTGACGATGCCGATCAGCAGCACAGTGCCCAGCACCTGAAGGATGCGGACCGCGATGCGTCCGCCCACAGAGCGGCCTTTGCCCCGCCTGCGGCTCTCCTTCCCACGGTTGTTTGTATCAGACATGTTCAAAATACCTCCGATGTACCTGCCGCGGCGGCCGCGGCGCCCGGGCAGCCGCTCTGCGCAGAGGCTCCAGACCCTCTGCGGACAGCTGCGCAAACCTCACAGGTCCCCTTCAGGCGGCGGACCCGACCGGATAATCATACCATAAAAATGTTTGCCTGTCCACACCCGGCCGGTCCGGTCCCAAAATTATGCCGCTACCCCCTTGCATTTTTCCCCGGCAGCGGATACAATATAGCCGTAGCCGACAGGCTGGGAAGGAGCGATCGCAATGGCCGATCTGGAAGAAGAGTACGGCCCGGATTTCATCACAGTCACCGATGAAGAGGGCAATGAATTTGAGCTGGAGCATCTGGGCACACTGGAGTATAACGGCGCCACCTACATGTCCTTCGTCCCTGCCGACATGGATGAGGAGGATGAGGACTTCGGGCTCATCCTGCTGAAGGTCGTGGAGCAGGACGGCGAGGAGCTTCTGGCCGATATCGATGACGAGGCCGAGCTGGACGCCGTATACGAGCAGTTTATGAACGTCCTGTTTGAAGACGAGGAAGACGGGCAGTGAGCTGTGCCGCCCCTGCCGGGTTCTAACTACGTGATCCGCCTTTTCAAAACCGACACCTTTAATACGGGACGCCCCACTCGCGCGGCGGTTCGCAGGCCTCCCGGCCCTCTTCGGAGGACCCCGGATGTTGGAAGCGATAAAGCCGGGCGGAGGCGACCCACCTGCATGTACGTGCAGGTCTTTGATCGGGCGACACGGCCACGGCGGGGGTCCTGCATTTTATGGGGGGGAGTGCGCGCACTCCCCCTTTTCTTTTCGCTCCCGGGCCGTATCCGCACCCCTCTGCGGGGGCAAACTGCGAAGGCCGGGGATTTTTTGCTTGCATGCCGGCGGCTTCCGTGCTATAATGCCGGTATTCGGCACATCCAGGATGTGCCTTTGTTCCGTTTGCTGTAACGCATATTCACATTTGAGAGGATTGATTCACATGAGCGCATCCAGAGAGAAGAAGCAGCGTCAGGACGCCGGTCCGTCCGGGAAGGTCTCCCACGCCCAGACGGAGCAGGCCGCTTACCGGAAAAAGGTCCGCCTGTACTCCGTGATCGCCATTGTTATCGCCGTGGCCGTGGCCGCTCTGCTGGTTTGGAACTCCGGTATTTTCCAGAAGAACAAGACCGCCGCCGTCATCGGCAGCGAGAAGCTCACCACGGCCGAGCTCGGCTATTACTACTACGGCGCCCGCTATATGTATGCCATGTACGGCCTGATCGACACCAGCAAATCCGACGCGGATCAGATCTACAATGCGGAGGAGAACCAGTCCTACCGGGACTACTTCCTAGAAAACGCCCTGGAGAGTGCCCAGCGCACTCTGGCCGTCTACGAGAAGGCGGTGGCTGCCGGCTACAAGGACGCCGACGTAAAGGACGACCTGGACGCCCAGGTCGCCTCTCTCAAGGCCTCCGGCGCCAACAGCGGCTATAACTACAAGACCACGCTCACGGCCATGTACGGCCGCTATATGACTCCCGCGGTCTATGAGAAGCTGGTCACCCGCGAGCTGGTCGCCAACGCCTACTATTCTGATCTCTACAACGAGAGGAAGGACGCCCTTACCGAGGACGATCTGCAGGAATACTACAAGGAGAATGCCGACACGGTGGACACCTTTGAGTACTCCTACCTCTACTTCAAGGCCGACGCCGTCACCTCCACCAACGAGGACGGCAGCACCCGCACTGACGAGGAGCTGGCCGAGCTGAAGAAGGCCGCCATGGACGCGGCCAAGGAAAAGGCCGACGAGGCCCTTGCCCAGTACGAGGACGGCATCACCCTGACCGCCCTGATCGACACGCTGGAGCCCACCACCTCCGCCGACCATACCAGTGTCGTCGGCAGCAGCTCCATCAGCTCCATCTATCAGGAGACGCTGCTGGGGCTGGATACCGATGAGGCCGCTGTTGTGGAGTACACGGA
>CAKUHW010000315.1 GCA_934659415.1 uncultured Oscillospiraceae bacterium | reverse complement strand
GCAGAACGGCGCGCCCCCTCACAGCAGCTCCTCCAGCAGCCCGAGCACCGCAGTCAGCAGCGGCAGCACCGCCAGAAGCGCCAGGGCCGCGCCGGCTGTCTCCACCGCACCGGCCAGCGCCGCCTCCTTGGCGTCCCGGCAAAAATCTGCCGCCAGTCGGGTGATCAGGGCAATACCGGTCACCTTGATCACCGGCGCGACGACTTCCTGCTTCAGCCCGCCCGCCTTGACCAGCTCCTCCAGAAAAGTCACCACCCGCTCCAGCGCTCCGGTGCACCATGTCAGCAGCAGCACCCCCGCACAGATGGACAGCAGCAGCGCCAGCTCAGGGGTCTGCCTGCGCACCACGATCGCGCAGACCGCCGCGATCATCGCCGCGGCAGCCACCTTCATCACCTCGGTCATAAGTCAAAGAGGGTCTTTACCGTGTCAAACAGCCCGCTGATCTCCCGTACTACGATCATCAGTACCACCACCAGGGCCACCAGCGTGGTCATGGTCGCCATCTCATCCCGGCCGGAGCGGGTGAGCACCTGATTGAGCACCGAGACCAGAATCCCGACTGCCGCAATTTTGAATATCAGATCCACGTTCATGGCAAGCCTCCTAAATCAGCAGGATCACAAGCAGCGCGCCTGCCGCCAGGCTCAGCGCCGCGTAGACCCGTCCCAACCGCCTGTACTGCTCCTCCGCCTGCCTGCGCAGCAGCTCAAGGCGTTCGGCCGTCTCCATAAGCGCGATGCTCTGGCTTCGGGCGTCGTAGCGGCCCAGCACATCCGCCAGTGCGCCCAGCTCCTCCCGGTCCGCCCGGCTCAACCCCAGTCCGCGGCCGGATACCGCCCTGCGCCACAGCGCGCCAAATGCCTCCGCCTGCGGACGCTGCGCTCCCTCGGCGGCCGTGTCAAACAGCTCCTTTACCGGGCCGTCTCCTATGGACTCCGCCGCCAGCCGCAGCAGCTCCGGAAGCGGCGTCAGCCGCAGATCCAGCTCCCGGCTCATCAGCTCTGCCGCACCGCGCAGCTGCCCCAGCGTGCGCACCCGCAGGGTCAGACGTCCCACCGCCGAGGCACCGCCCAGCCCGCAGCCCGCCATCACCAGCGCCGCGCCGACCAGCCGCGTCACGCCAGCACCTCCGTCCGGCAGATCCGCACCCCGCTCCGGTTTTCCACGATCACAAGCCGCCGGAATACCTTCTCCCGCATCAGCATCCGGTACACCGGCCTCCGCTCCAGATCTCTGCCGGTCTCGCCGTGGGCGGAAGCCAGCAGCTCCGCTCCGCACCCGACGGCCCTCCGGATCGCCCTGACGTCCGGCTCCTCCGTGATCTCATCCACGGCCAGGACCTGCGGCGCCATACCGCGCAGCAGAATGCCCAGACCCTCTTCCTTGGTGCAGCCATCCAGAACATCTGTGTGCCGGCCGAGGTAAAACTGCGCTCTCCCCTGCCAGAGCGCGGCCAGCTCTCCCCGCTCGTCCGCCACCCCCACGCGCAGCCCCAGTTCATCGGATAAAACGCGGATCAGCTCCCGCAGCAGAGTTGTTTTCCCCGCCCCGGGCGGTCCTATGACCAGCGTGCTGCAAAATTTTCCGCCCTCCACAAGGGCCGGAAGCAGGCCGTCCGCGATTCCCCGCACAGGCCTGGCAAGGCGCAGGGCAAGGGATGAGATATGGCGCAGACTGAGAATCTCTCCATCCCGCCTGCTCACCGTACCGCACAGCCCCAGGCGGTGCCCGCCCCGCAAAGTGACAAAGCCGTTTTGCATCTGCCCGAGCACCGTGTGCACCGAGGAGCGGCTTGCCCGCTCCAGCACTGTTCTCAGATGGCGCTCCTCAATTTCCGGGCCGCCCAGATCCCGCTCTCCCCCGGGCAGACGGGCCGAGAGGGCAAACCCCTGCCGCCTCCGGAGCTCTTCCACCAGAGCCTGCTCATCGCTTTGCAGCCTGTCCAGCCGAACGCTCAGCTCTTCCGGCAGAAGCTCTCTTCCGATTGTCCGAAGCAGCCCGCCTTCCTCTTCCATGTCCAATTCCCCCTTATGCTTGTCTCATGTGTATGACAGCGCGTCCCCGGTTATGCCGGACGGGCCCGGCAGTATACTCTTTTCTCTGTGCCGCATCACCCCAAAAAGCGCAGAAAATGGCCGGGCCTCCATGAAGGCCCGGC
>CAKUHW010000314.1 GCA_934659415.1 uncultured Oscillospiraceae bacterium | reverse complement strand
TTTTGGCATAATAAAGCACCCCATTTCTTAGTACAAGTATTTTACCATACTTGTCTAACAAATGGGGTGCAGTTCACATGTGCGCCGGGGCCTTTTCTGTTAAAACCGAGGCAGGGCATCCCTTGCCTCTCCCTATGGGAGAGGTGGCCGAGCGCAGCGAGGACGGAGAGGGGGAGCGAAGCCCACAAGCCCTCTCAGTCACCTGCGGTGACAGCTCTCCCAGAGGGAGAGCCAAGGGCCGCCGGTTATTGCCGGGGCCCTCGCTTTGACCGTAGGGGCGGATATCATCCGCCCGCCTTTAAACCGCCGGACTCCTTGTTGTTTCGTAGGGGCCGCTGTCCCAGCGGCCCGAGAATCGGCAAGGGCAGAGCCCTTGCCCTACGAGGTCGGTGCAGATATCATGCTCTGCGGGTAACTGAAGGGCCATTCCCTCAAGCTCCCTTGTGCAAAGGGAGCTGGCACGGCGGAGCCGTGACTGAGGGATTGTCACCATGGCCGCCCGCCTTTGGCTTGGTGACAATCCCCCCGGCCAGCAAAGGGCGCTGGCGTTCCCCCCTTTACACAAGGGGGGTATAGGTCCGGCAAAAACCTGTGGCCACTGCCTGATCCGTAGGGCAAGGGCTCTGCCCTTGCCGGACCGGCGGTCAACGGCGGGCAGATGATATCTGCCCCTACGGTCTCAGAGCCCTGTAGCCTGCCCCTCCCCTGCCGCCTTTTTCTCCAACAGCGACCCCCAGGCACGCACCACCCGGTCGGCCTGGCGCAGAGGGTCCTCCCCCTTGCGCAGGCGCAGGGTGAGCAGGGGCTTATCCCCGGGGGAGAACAGCAGCCGTCCCTCCAGGCTGCCCGCCAGGGCGGAGATGATCTCCAGGTCGCAGGCGGAGAGAGTGAAGAGGACGGCCGTCCCCTTCTGACTGATGTCCGTGATGCCGCAGGCGGCGGCCCGGCCCCGGAGCAGGGCCACGGAGATCAGGTTGTTCACCGGCCGCGGGGGGTCGCCGAAGCGGTCGATGAGCTCGTCGGTCATATCATCGGCATCGGCATCGGTGCGGATGCGGGCGATGCGCCGGTAGAGGTCCATCCGCTGCTCCGGAGAGGGCACATACCGGTCGGGGATGGAGGCGGACACGCTGAGGTCGGCGGTGCACTCGCTGGGGCGCTGGGGCTTCTCCCCCTTCTCCTCCAACACCGCCTCCTCCAGCAGCTTCAGGTAGAGGTCGTAGCCCACGCTCATGAGAAAGCCGGACTGCTCGGGCCCCAGCAGGTTGCCCGCGCCGCGGATCTCCAGGTCCCGCATGGCGATCTTGAAGCCGGAGCCGAACTCCGCATACTCCCGGATGGCCCCCAGCCGCTTGGCGGCCACCTCCGTGAGCACCTTGCCCGCCCGGTAGGTCATGTAGGCGTAGGCCCGCCGGGGGGAACGGCCCACCCGCCCCCGGATCTGGTGCAGCTGGGCCAGGCCCATCTTGTCCGCGTCCTCGATGATGAGGGTGTTCACGTTGGCGATGTCGATGCCCGTCTCGATGATGGTGGTGCACACCAGCACGTCGATGTCGCCGTCGCTCATGCGCTGCATCACGTCGGACAGCTCCTCCTGGCTCATCTTTCCGTGGCCCACGGCCACCTCCACGCTCTCCCCCAGCATGGCGCGGATGCGCCCGGCGGTGCGCTCGATATCCTCCACCCGGTTGTGGAGATAGTATACCTGGCCGCCCCGCTCCAGCTCCCGGCGCATGGCGTCGCCCAGCACAGACCAGTCGTGCTCCATCACATAGGTCTGCACCGGCTGGCGGGCGGCGGGGGGCTCCTCAATGGCGGACATGTCCCGTATCCCCGCCAGGGCCATGTTCAGCGTGCGGGGGATGGGGGTTGCGGAGAGGGTGAGCACGTCCACCTGCCGGGCCAGCTCCTTCAGCCGCTCCTTGTGGGTGACGCCGAAGCGCTGCTCCTCGTCCACCACCAGCAGGCCCAGGTCCTTGAACACCACGTCCTTCTGCAGCAGGCGGTGGGTGCCGATGAGGATATCCACCGAGCCATCCGCCACCCCCGCCAGGGCCTGCTGCATCTGCTGGGGGGTGCGGAAGCGGGACACCGCCTCGATCTCCACCGGGTACTTGGCAAACCGGGCCTTGGCGGTGAGATAGTGCTGCCGGGCCAGCAC
>CAKUHW010000313.1 GCA_934659415.1 uncultured Oscillospiraceae bacterium | reverse complement strand
CATCTTTTATGTAAACGGCGAAGAGGCGGATTTCCTGCATCCACAGCTTGCACAGGACTGTGGAAAAGTCTGTGGAGGTTGTGGAAGTGCTGGGAAATCAGGGTTCTCCTTTTTATGGAATGCATGAAGGGGCGCATCGCTGGCATTTTCGAGCCGAAAATCCTTTTGGCAGGGTGACAATAATTTGTCCGGGAGGGACGAGGCGCGGGGCGGTTCAAATTTCGGAAAGCCCTTGCCGAAGAAAGGAGAAGCTGGTACAATATGTGGAGAGACGCGGAAAGCTGCGCGTTTTGCAAAGGCGTTTCTCTGAACTGGCAGCTTGAATGATGGACAGGGAGGTGCACTATGAATCGCGAGTCCTTGGGTAACGGTGCGGTGCTGCTGGCCGCACAGCTGCGGGAGCAGCTGGCGGTGGTCGCGGCCGCGTGTCAGGTGTTGGAGCGTGCGCAGGACAAAACGGACAAACGGTCCTACCTTGCGCTTATGGAGCGCAGCATTTGCCGGATGCTGCGCCTGATCGGCCGGTTGGAGCTGGCCCACTGTATCACGGAGGAGGACGAGGTGCGTCTGCATCCGGAAGAGCTGGAGCTGGGCGCCTGGCTGGCGGAGCTGACCGGCCGGGCGGGCAGGCTGCTGAGCGCCGCCGGGATCGAGCTGAAGGTCCATGGGCCGGGGGTGGCGCTGCTCTATGCCGATCGGTTCAGGCTGGAGGAGATGCTGCTGGAGCAGCTTGCCTACGCATCCCAGGGCAGCCGGACGGTGGAGCTTCGGGTGACGGACGGCGAGGACGGCGTGACGCTGGTCTGCCGCGGAGACGGACAGGCTGCGCCGGAGCCCGAGCTGGAGGAAGTGCCGGACGGCGACCCCTTCGACCCGGCCCAGGGTCTGCAGCTGGCCCTGGAGATCGCAGAGCTCCACGGGGGCACCATGACCAGGTCCGCCGGGGTCCTGGAGACAGAGGCCTTTATCCCCAAACGACCCAGCCGCGGCTGCGGCCGGCTGGAGTCGCCCACCCTCTGGCAGGATAACGGCATCGACCCCGCTCTGATCGCCCTGAGCGACCTGCTGCCGGAGGAGCAGTTCCTCCGCGGCTGAGCCGCACCTCTGCGGCGGGAGAGAGCCTGCGCAGAGGAACCATTATACACATAGAAAGTTGAGTTGATTCGTCCTTATGGACAGTACCAGTATCATCCTGCTGGCAGCCATTCTGATCTTGATCGTCATGTCAGCCTATTTTTCCGCCACGGAGACCGCCTTTACCTCTCTGAACCGCATCCGGATGAAGACCCGGGCGGACAGCGGAGACCGGCGGGCGGGCAGGGTCCTGGAGCTGGCAGAGCAGTACGACAAGCTGCTGTCCACCATTCTCATCGGCAACAACATCGTCAACATCACCGCCACCACCCTCAGCACGGTGCTCTTTGTAAAGCTGTGCGGCAGCCAGCTGGGGCCCACGGTGTCCACCATCGTGCTGACGGCGGCGATTCTGATCTTCGGCGAGATCTCCCCCAAGAGCCTGGCCAAGGAGGCCCCCGAGAGCTGGGCGCTGTTCGCCGCGCCGCTGCTGCGCTGCCTGATGGTTGTGCTGACGCCCCTGAATTTCCTCTTCTCCTGCTGGAAGAAGCTGCTGAACAAGCTGTTCCGCCACGGCCAGAGCCAGGGCATCACCGAGGAGGAGCTGGTGGGTCTGGTGGATCAGGCGGAGGACGAGGGCGGTCTGGACGAGCATGAAGGCGACCTGATCCGCAACGCCATTGGCTTCAGCGACCTGACCGCCGGCGATATTCTCACGCCCCGGGTGGACATCGTCGCCGCGGATGAGACCTGCACTATGGACGAGCTGGCCGCCGAATTTGCCGGCAGCGGATACTCCCGCATCCCCCTGTTCCGGGAGAGCGTAGACAACATCGTGGGCGTGGTCCACGAAAAGGATTTTTACGCGGCCCGCTCCAGGGGAGAGACGGTGGTAGCCCGCCTGGCCGCACCGGTGATCTACACCACCTCCGGCGCGGCGCTGCCGGTGCTGCTGCGTATCCTGCAGAAGAACAAGGTCCATATGGCCATCGTGGTGGACGAGTACGGCGGCACGGAGGGTCTGCTCACCCTGGAGGATATTCTGGAAAAGCTGGTAGGCGAGATCTGGGACGAGCATGACGAGGTGGTGGAGCTGTTCCGCAGGCAG
>CAKUHW010000312.1 GCA_934659415.1 uncultured Oscillospiraceae bacterium | reverse complement strand
AAACGCCGCCCGCTCCCTTGCGCCTCCTCTCCCCAAACGAACCGCTCCGCTGGGTTCGTTCGGGGGCCCCATGGCTGGCAGCGCGCAGCGCTGACTGAGGGGTTGTCACTATGGCGGGCAGGCAGTGCTCCACGCCCAATACTTCCATAATTTTCTATTTTGCGAGGTCCCGTTATGAAAGAACTGCTGCAATTGCTCTCCCATGTGCCGGAGTTCGGTCAGCTGCTGGCCAACCTGGAAAACGGCCGGTCGCCGGTGGCGGTGACCGGCCTTTCGCCGGTGCACCGGGCCCACTTCGCCGCGGGGCTGGGGCAGCGCACCGGCCGGCCGGTGGTGCTGGTGTGCGCCGACGAGAACGAGGCGGTGCGCCTGGCGGCGGATTATACCGCCTTTACCGGCACCCCCGCCCTGCTGCTCACCGCCCGGGAGTTCCTCTTCCGGGAGGGGGCCGTAGCCAGCCGCCAGTGGGAGCACCGCCGCCTGGCCGCCTTCTGGCAGATGCGGGAGGGGAACGCCCCCCTGATCGCCGCCACGGTGGAGGGGCTGCTGCAGCGCACCCTGCCGCCGGAGCTGCTGGGGGAGTACGCCGTCACCCTGGAGGCGGGGGGCAGCTATGACCTGAACGACCTGGCCGACCGACTGTCCGCCCTGGGCTACGCCCGCTGCCAGCAGGTGGAGGGCGTGGGCCAGTTCGCCCTGCGGGGCGGGATTCTGGACGTGTTCTCTCCCGCCCAGGAGGACCCGGTGCGGGTGGAGTTCTGGGACACGGATGTGGACTCCATGGGCCTGTTCGACGTGTCCTCCCAGCGGCGCATCGCCCAGCTGGACCGGGCGGTGTTCCTGCCGGTGAGCGAGGTGCTCCCCCTGCGCACCGGCGAGGGCTGGCAGCGCCTGGGGGACCGGGCCCTGGGGTCCCGGTACGACCGGCTGGCCACCGCCGTGGGCTACCTTCCTCCGGACGCCCTGGTGTGTCTGTCCGAATCCGGCCGCGTGGCGGAGCGGGGCAGGAACTGGCTGTGGCAGCTGGGGGAGGATGTGAAGGATCTGATCGAGACGGGCGTGGTGGAGGGCAAAAAGGCGGTCTTTGCCGACACCCTGGACGGCCTGATGGCCTCTCTCAGCGACTTTGCCCTGTGCTTCCTGGACTCCTTCGCCACCTCCGCCACGCCCCTGCCCCCCAAGGCGATCCTCACGGTGCAGGCCCGGCAGCTGTCCGCCTTTGGCGCCAGCCTGGACACCGCCCTGTCCGACCTCACCGGCTATCAGCGTGCGGGAAGCGGCGCCGTGGTGCTGGTGGGAGGAGAGCAGCGGGCGCTCAATCTCCAGTCCCTGCTGCGGGAGCACAAGGTGCGTTCCGCAGTGGACTTCCAGCTCCACGCCCTGCCCCAGCCCGGGGGGATCACCATCGCCGTGGGCGGGCTATCCGCCGGGTTCGACTATGCCGGCTGCCCCTGGGCCGTGCTGGCAGAGGGGAGCGCCGAGCCCCGGCGGCGGCAGCGCCGGCTGAAGAAGGCGGAGGACCGGCGGCGGGTGGACTCCTTCACCGACCTCGCCCCCGGCGACCTGGTGGTGCACGAGCACCACGGCATCGGCCGCTTTGTGGGCATGGTGAAGATGACGGTGGACGGGGTGCAGAAGGACTACATCAAGCTGGCCTACGCCGGCACCGACACCCTCTATCTCCCCGCCACCCAGCTGGACGCCATCTCCAAGTACATCGGCGGCGGCGAGGACGGCGAGACCAAAAAGCTCTCCAAGCTGGGGGGCGGGGACTGGGAGCGGGCCAAGCGCCGTACCCGGGCCGCCGTGAAGGATCTGGCCAAGGGTCTGATCCAGCTGTACGCCCAGCGCCAGCGCCAGCCGGGGTTCGCCTTCTCTCCGGACTCTCCCTGGCAGCGGGAGTTTGAGGAGGACTTTCCCTATCAGGAGACGGAGGACCAGCTGCGGTCCATCGCGGAGATCAAGCGGGACATGGAGGCCCCCCGGCCCATGGACCGGCTGCTGTGCGGCGACGTGGGCTACGGTAAGACAGAGGTGGCCATGCGGGCCATTATGAAGTGCGTGCTGGACGGCAAGCAGGCGGCCATTCTGGTGCCCACCACGGTGCTGGCCCAGCAGCACTATCTCACCGCCAAGGCCCGGTTTGCCAAGTACCCGGTGGAGATCGAGGCGGTGTCCCGCTTCCGCACC